>NZ_WQQD01000049.1:0-44749 GCF_018785605.1 Blautia sp. MCC270 | reverse complement strand
CCAGTCCAGTGGAAAAGTTGTATTCAGTTACGATGACAGTGCTTCTCAGATTGAAGTCAGTCAGGTTCAAAGCGTTAACTGGAATAAGGATGGCATCCAGTATGATTTGCTGCAAATAGATGGAAAATTATCTGCCGGAGAACTTGCAGATATGGCGAGAGAGGTTATTAATAACAGAAGATAAAGAAAAAAGATGGTGGATTCAGTCCGGTTCACCATCTTTTTGTAACTGTTGTGGAAATACCTGTATCGCAGCTGATGCATAATATGTTATAATTTACAGATAGTGTAGCTGTCCAGAACTTTTATAGTTAAAATAAAAGTACAGCCTTTCGATTCATTCAATTAGCTGTACTCTCATTTCCTAGATTGACATGATCCAGCAAAGGGATTGCGTAATTGATATCGTTACGCTGCCCTTCACGGATCATAAAATAAACCGGATAACCGTATGCATCTACAACTGCATGGATTTTTGTGCTGGCTCCACCACGGCTGTGTCCGATTTCGTTTGGAGGCCCCCTTTTTTTGCTCCAGCATTATGCTGATGAGCTTTGACGATAGAAACGTCCATTGACAGTTCTGTTAATTCGGCTTCTAAGCTCAAAACACGAAAAATATTATCAAGGGTGCCGTCTTCAATCCATTTACGGAAACGGGAATAAACCGTTTGCCAGGAGCCATAACGTTCTGGAAGGTCTCGCCATGGAGCTCCGCTACGAGCAATCCAAACAATTCCATTCAGAATTGTCCGGCTGCATTTTTGTGGGCATCCCTGTTTTCCAGAATTTTCAGGCGGCAGTAATGAAGCTATACGGATCCATTCTTCATCGGTTAATTCGTATCGTCTCAACATAATTTTTCAATTCTATCATAAAAGGATTTTGGGTTCAAGATGGGGTAATGAGAAATTTTCTATTCGGATGTCCTGTTTATTCTTTATGATCATTCCAATACATGCGACAGTGCAGTGCCCTTTCCGGAAATAATAAAACGGCTTATATCTTCATGCTCCAGTTCAAAATTGGTGTCCAGGGCTATCCTTTCGCCTGATAGTTTTCATACAGTTCAGAAAAGAAGCTGTTCTTTCAGTTTCCATTTTCTGTTCCTGGAAGTAAAGGCTGCCTCCACAGAATTCAGAAGCAGCAGCCTTTTCTGCTCCTGGGTAAGATTTAACAGAGATTCCATATATCGGAATTCCCGGGAAAGGGTTGTTCTTTCAATCGCCGGATCGTCGGTATTTAAGGTTACCTTAAGTCCCATTTCGAGAAATGCTTTCAGCGGATAAGCAGACATTTCTTCCACAGCTTTTGTCTGGCGGTTGCTTGTAGGACACATTTCCAGAAAAACGCCCGTATCTTTTACAAGCTGTATCACTTCTTCATTACCTGTGATCCGCACGCCGTGGCCAATCCTGGCCGCACCCATATGAATGGCCGTTCTTACATCGCCGGCATCACCGGCCTCGCCTGCATGGATGGTAAATGGAACCTGATATTCTCTTGCTTTTGCAAAAAGCGCCTCGTAATTTTCTGTTGGAAAGAGTGCCTCGGCTCCTGCAAGATCGATAGCAACCACGCCGCCATCTTCAACAAGATATTTTTTTGCCAGCTCCAGAGTTTCCAGATTTTCTTTCTGGTTAAGATCACCGCGCATACAGCATAAGATCAGATTACCGGGGATGGGAGCTCTTTTCAGACCACGTAATGCAGCATGGATCGCTGTTTCCTGAGTCATTTCCTTCTGTGTATGGAGCTGTGGGGCAAAACGAAGTTCTGCGTAGATCACACCGTCTTCTTTCATTTCAGAAAGGATAAGATAAACAGCCTCTTCCAATGCCTCTTCTGTCTGAAGAAGAGAAAGAGGCAGGTCAAAGCATTTCAGAAAATCATTGAGATTTTCGCAGGTATCCGGCACAGAAAGGAGAGAAAGAAGCTCTTCATCTGTGGCAGCCGGAAGCGTGATCTGCTGCAATGCGGCAAGTTTTCTGGCTATCTCTGTGGTAATGCAGCCGTCCAGATGTGCGTGGAGATCGATGTAGTGATCAATTCTATTTTCTGTTTTCATAGGCGCTAAGTACCTCCCTGGTTGGATTTATTCTTATCCCTGAAATGGTTTTGCGTTTCTTATGGTATCTGTCGGAAGGAAATATTAAGGTGAATTCCGGGTTATATTTCCTGTGTGGCTTTTTTTAACCAGGATTGCTCTTCTTCATTCAGATACGGAGAAATCTTTTCGTATACAAGGGCATGATACTGATTGAGCAATTTGCGCTCTCCTGCTTCCATCTGTTCCGGATCGATACCTTCCAGATCAAATGGGACCAGAGTCAGTGGCTCAAATTTCATAAACTGGCCGTAAGATGTTTTTTCGGCTTTTTTGCAAACTACAAGATTTTCGTGACGGATGCCGAATTCATTTTCCGCATAATATCCTGGTTCATCGGAGGTGATCATCCCTTCTTCCAGAACAGGAGCCGGAAGCTCGGCAGGGCTTTTCCAGCGGAAGCTCTGCGGTCCTTCGTGTACATTGAGAAGATAACCTACGCCATGGCCGGTTCCGTGGTTGTAATCCTCTCCCATAGCCCAGAGAGGTCCTCTAGCCAGGGCATCCAGATTCAGGCCGGTACAGCCGTAACGGAATTTTGCTGCTGCTAGGTTCAGGTGTCCACGGAGTACTGCTGTGAAATATTTTTTTTCTTTTTCAGTAACCGGGCCAAGTACAACGGTGCGGGTGATATCAGTAGTGCCCTCCAGATAATGTCCGCCTGTATCCATCAGAACCAGCCCTTTTGGCTCCAGTGGAATATTGGTTTCTTCTGTTGCACTGTAATGGACAATGGCTCCATGTGCACCGTAGGCAATGATGGGATCAAAGCTGTTTCCCTGAAAATTCTCCTGTACGGAACGGAATTCATAGAGCTTATCAGCAGCGGAAAGCTCGGTGATCTCCTTCATTCCCACATTCTTCTTCAGCCAGTGGATAAACTTCACCATTGCAACGCCATCTTTAATATGGGCTGTCTTTTCATTCCGGACTTCGGTTTCATTTTTGATGGCTTTTGGGAGAAGGGTCAGATTTTCACCGTCCAGGATCGTTACCGTCTTTGGAATACTGCTGACCAGCCGGCTGTTTACATTGTTTCTGGAAAGAAATACCTTTTTCTCTTCGGGGATTGTCTGTACATAGGTGTAAATATCATCATATGGATAAATGGCAATACCGTCTTTGGAAAGTGCTTCCTTAACAGAATCCGAAAAGGCTTTTTCATTGACAAAAAGACGGAGCTCACTGTCATCCAGCACAAGATAGGAAAGAACTACCGGGCAGCAGTGGATATCATTTCCGCGGATATTTAAAAGCCATGCAATGTCATCAAGGGAAGTGAGGATAAAGAGGTCTGCGCCCTTCTCTTTCAGTTTGCTGCGGATCTCACGGATCTTGTCTGCTCTGGATCTTCCGGCCCATTTTTCGGATAATTCCATTACCGGTTCACAGGAAAGTGCTGGACGATCATCCCAGATATTTCCGATGAGATCCTCATTTACAGAAAAATGTACCTGTTTTTTTTGAAGGATTTTTTCTAGCGTCTCTGCTTCTTCTGCGCTTACGGTACGGCCATCGAAGCCGAGACACATTCCCTCTTTCAGATTTTCTTCCAGGAATTTGTGGATCGTTGGTACGTCCGGTTCTCCCATCTTAAACAGAGTAACCGGAGTTCCCTCTAACTGCTGTGCAGCCTGGATAAAATATCTTCCGTCTGTCCAGAGTCCGGCCATGTCCTGCATGATCACGGCAGTTCCGGCAGAACCGGTAAATCCGGTGATGTATTTTCTGCATTTAAAATAATCCCCAACATACTCAGAACCATGAAAATCATCGGTCGGAACCAGATAAGCATCGATTCCCTTTTCCTTCATTTGTTTTCGAAGAGCTGTGATCCGTTCTGTAACTGTCATAATCTTATGCCTCCTCTGTATAACTGTTCTTTATCGCAAAGCCATGATCCATAGGGCCGTTTCCCTTTCCCAGATCCAGCATGGCAGCAAGGGCTCCGGAAATATAGTCCTTGGCACGGTTTACAGATTCCACCATGGAAAATCCCTTTGCAAGGTTGGAAGTGATGGCCGAGGAAAGAGTACATCCTGTTCCGTGGGTGTTGGGATTGTCGATCCTTTTTCCCTCAAACCACTGATATGTTCCATTCACATAGAGAAGATCATTGGCATCATTGAGCTTATGTCCGCCCTTGCAGAGAACTGCACAGTGATACTGCTCGGAAACCTGTTTTGCAGCTTCGATCATATCATCGGCGCTTTTGATCTTCCGTCCGGTAAGCACCTCGGTTTCCGGGATATTGGGGGTGAGAAGATCTGCAAGAGGGAACAGTTCTTCCTTCAGAACATCCACCGCTTCCTCACTGATCAGTCTTGCACCGCTTGTGGCAACCATAACCGGGTCCACCACGATATTTTTTGCCCGATACTGTCGGAGCTTTCCTGCGATCATATGGATCAGATCACTTTCGGAAACCATTCCGATCTTTACTGCATCCGGAAAGATATCCGTAAAAATACAGTCCAGCTCCTGACCCAGGAACTCTGCGGTTGCATTCTGGATGGCTGTGACACCGGTGGTGTTCTGGGCAGTCAGCGCGGTGATGGCACTCATGGCGTATACTCCGTTTGCCATCATGGTTTTAATATCGGCCTGGATCCCGGCTCCTCCGCTGGAATCGCTGCCTGCGATGGTTAATGCTGTTTTCATCTTTGGTTTCCTCCGTTTTCTGTGAATATATGGTTCTGTAACTCTGTCAGATCCCGACAGTAGATATAGGCATCCTTTTTCAGCTGTTCCTGATCCGGTTCTCCCAATGCGTCATAAATACCGGCAGTCAGAAATCCTGCATTTCCGGCAGTCTGCAACGCGTAGAGTGAATCCTCCACAACCAGCGTCCGGGATGGCTCCGTTCCCAGTGCTTCTGCAGCTGTAAGATAGACCTTCGGAGAATGTTTGCTTTCTCCGATCTCACTGGTGGTATAGATTTTATCAAAAAAGGAAAGAAGTCCGTTTCTTTCCAGCGCCCGGCAGATATGTTCCCTGGGGCTTGAGGTTGCCACCGCAGCCGGGATTTTCTGTTCTGCAAGGCATTGAAGAAGTTCTCTGGCACCTGATTTTGCCGGGACCTCTTCAAAATAGTATTTACGGATCCGGGATTTCAGATCCATCACGATCTTTTCTTCGGAATACGCAAGAGTAAACCTGTTTTTCAGCCAGTCCGCTCCCTGCTCCATACTCATGGGAAAAAGGATTTCGTCCATTTCCGCAACCGGCTGATATCCCAGATCTGTAATATATCGTTTTCCAAGCTCCTTCCAAACAGAGAGCGAATCCAGAAGGACGCCGTCTGCATCAAATATCACGGCTTTTATAGGAAAAATCATGTTTATACTCCTGAAAAATTTTTTTGTGATACTCTGTCATTGGAACATTACGAAATAATTTCCCATGACATAAAAAACTGATATAAAAAACGCGGATATATCACAAAAGATATATCCGCATTTATTATAAGCCGCAGATATCCAAAATGCAACCGGGAGTTAAGGAGGCTCATCTGAAACAGCAGCTCTATTTTCAAAACATTTTTTATTCTTTACCGTTAAAACAATATGTGCATACATTACAAGGATCGATCCCAATGGATTCCAGAAGATCATCCAGTCTGTGATAACGGAGAGTTGTAAAATTCTGCATCTTGCAGATATCCTGTACCATCTGCTCGTATTTCTCTGTATGCGGATCTGCATATTCATCCAGAACTTCCTGCGGACAGTTGGGGCCTTCTCTCTTCTCAATCACCTGACGGGTGATCAGCTCCATCTCAGATTTGGAACGTGAGAAGTTTAAATATTTGCAGCCGTACATGATTGGCGGGCAGGCAGGACGGACATGAACCTCTTTGGCTCCGCTGCGGTACAGAAATTCGGTTGTCTCGCGAAGCTGGGTGCCACGTACGATGGAATCGTCTATGAGAAGAAGTTTTTTATCCTTGATCAGCGCACGTACCGGGATCAGTTTCATTTTGGCAATAAGGTTACGCTGGTTCTGATTGGTCGGCATAAAAGATCTGGGCCAGGTTGGTGTATATTTAATGAATGGTCTTGCGTAAGGAATGCCGGATTCATTGGCGTATCCGATGGCATGGGCAATGCCGGAATCCGGAACACCGGCTACAATGTCCGGGTGCACGGAATCGCCGTCTCTTTTTGCAAGCATGCTTCCACAGCGGTAGCGCATCTCCTCTACATTTACACCTTCATAAGAGGCTGTCGGATATCCGTAGTAAACCCAGAGGAAGGAACAGATCTTCATTTTCTTTCCGGGCTCAACCAGAGTTTTGACTTCGTCTGCTGTTACGAATACGATCTCTCCGGGGCCAAGTTCTTTATAATCTTCGTATCCAAGGTTGATATAGGCATGACTTTCAAAGGAAATACAGTATGACCCCTCTTTGCGGCCAATTTCCACAGGAGTTCTGCCCATCTTGTCACGGGCTGCATAAATTCCGTCTTTTGTCATAAGAAGCAGAGTCATGGAGCCGTCGATCAGTCCCTGTACGTACTGGATACCTTCCACAAAATTGTCCTTTTCACAGATCAGTGCAGCGATCAGTTCGGTCACATTGACTGTTCCGTTGGTCATCTCCTGAAAATGTACCTTGGTCGTATCATACAGCTGCTGCAGAAGTTCATCATAATTATTGATCTTTCCCACAAAAGTGAGGGCAAAGCTGCCGATCCTGGAACTGAACAGAAGGGGCTGAGGCTCATAATCAGAAATACATCCGATTCCCATATTTCCCTTCATGGAACCCACATCTCCGTCAAATTTTGTACGGAAAGGCGTGTTCTCAATGTTGTGGATGGCACGGTCAAATCCATGTTCTCCGTAAACAGCCATACCTCCGCGGCGTGTTCCCAGATGAGAATGGTAATCCACTCCGTAAAAAAGCTCCAGTACACAGTCATCTTTCGATGCTACTCCAAAAAATCCGCTCATAATGCGCTCCTCTCTACTACTATGATGTTAACGATTTCTGTTATCGTTCCTATATCCATAATCGCTATCAGTATAGCATAAGAGAATTGAAAATAAAAACCAATTTGGCGGATAATCCTGCTTTTTCAGAATAAACTATAAAGATATTAGCCGGATTTATAGAAGTGGAAAAATTTTTCTGTATGAGACAAAAGAAACAGCTCCGCTTTTACAGAACTGTTTCTTTTGGCCATTTGGCAAATATGCAATTTAACCGAATCAAGTAAGTCCCCTGCGGGGCAGTTATTCGGTGTAGAGCTACGTAGCGAAGCGGGTTGCGAATATCCGCTTGACAAGTCCGGATTATTCCTGGGTGATTCCCTTAAACTCGTAACCGGCTTCCTTGATCACTTCTTCAACCTTTGCCTCGTCAACCTTCTCAGGTACAGAGAATACAGTTGTTCCGTTCTCGTGGGAAGAAACTACGTCTTCTGCTCCGAAAGCTGCCTGGATGGCTTTGTTTACGTGTGCCTCACAGTGTCCGCACATCATTCCTTCTACATTGACCGTTACCTTTACCATTGTTTTGTTCTCCTTTTCTTCTTTTATATTTTCATCATGACTGATGTGTAATGTTACCGGATTTTTGGTTTCTTTGTCTTTTGCTGCATTGTGGATCTGAAACAGATTCAGACGCAGTGCATTTGTTACAACACAGAAGCTGGAAAGACTCATGGCCGCAGCTCCGAACATTGGATTCAAGGTCCATCCGAAAAGCGGGATCCAGACACCTGCTGCAAGGGGAATGCCGATTATATTGTAGAAAAATGCCCAGAAAAGATTCTCATGGATATTCCGAAGTGTGGCGCGGCTTAAACGTACTGCCGCTGGAACATCGCTTAACTGGCTCTTCATCAGAACGATATCTGCCGCATCAATAGCAATATCTGTTCCTGCACCGATGGCAATTCCGATATCGGCTCTTGTAAGTGCCGGCGCGTCGTTGATACCGTCACCGACCATGGCAACCTTTCCCTGCTCCTTCAGAGCGCGGATCACACTTTCTTTTCCATCCGGAAGAACTCCTGCGATCACATCGTCAACTCCTGCCTGAGCTCCGATGGCTTTTGCGGTACGCTCATTGTCACCGGTAAGCATAACTACACGGATTCCCATGTTCTGAAGCTCTTTTACTGCACGGGGACTGTCTTCCTTGATCACATCCGCAACTGCGATGATTCCCAGAAGTTTACCGTTTCGTGTGAAAAGAAGGGGCGTTTTTCCCTGCTCTGCAAGCTGCTCGGCTCTCCTGTTAAGGTCTGCGGAAACCTTTGTCTGGCTGCTGATAAATTTCAGGCTTCCGCCTGTCAGTTTGTCACTTCCAAGTATAGCGGAAAGTCCGTTTCCCGGAAGTGCCTGGAATCCGGTTACTTCACCTGTGGCAAGGTTCTCTTCCTCGGCTTTTTTGAGAACTGCCTTTGCCAGTGGATGTTCACTTTTTTTCTCCAGTGCACAGGCTAGCGTGAGAAGCTCTGTTTCTGTGATTCCCTCTGCCGGGAGAATATCTGTTACCTCCGGCTGACCGCTTGTAATGGTTCCGGTTTTATCCAGTGCGACGATCTGGACTTTTCCTGCTTCCTCAAGAGAAACGGCTGTTTTGAAAAGGATTCCGTTTTTGGCACCCATACCGTTGCCGACCATAATGGCAACCGGTGTTGCAAGGCCAAGTGCGCAGGGGCAGCTGATGACTAGAACGGAAATCCCCCTTGCCAGAGCATAACCGAAAGTCTGTCCTGCAAGAATCCAGATGATCGTTGTGATCACTGCGATTGTGATCACTGCCGGTACAAACACACCGGAAACACGGTCTGCGATCTTTGCGATCGGTGCCTTGGTGGCTGCCGCATCACTGACCATTTTGATGATCTGGGAAAGGGTGGTATCCTCTCCGACTCTGGTCGCTTCGCATTTGATAAATCCGGACTGATTCACAGTTGCCGCAGAAACCATATCTCCGGTTTCTTTATCAACCGGGATACTCTCGCCGGTCAGTGCGGATTCATTGACTGCGGTGGTTCCTTCCAGGATCACTCCGTCCACCGGAATATTCTCTCCCGGGCGGACGACAAAGGTTTCTCCTTTCTGAACCTGCTCAATAGGAACGGTAAGTTCCTGTCCCTTTCGTACCACGACAGCAGTTTTGGGTGCAAGCTTCATAAGGCTTTTAAGCGCATCCGTTGTCTTTCCTTTAGAACGGGCCTCCAGCATTTTTCCTACGGTGATCAGTGTCAGGATCATGGCTGCAGATTCAAAATAAAAATCCATCATGTAATTCATAACTGCAGCAGAATCTCCGTCTGCCTGTGCTCTTGTCATGGCAAACAGTGCATAGACGCTCCACAGGAAGGATGCCATGGAGCCAAGAGCTACCAGAGTATCCATATTTGGGGAACGGCGCCACAGACTCTTAAATCCATTGATGAAAAATTTCTGGTTGATCACCATGATGATACCAGCCAGGAGCAGCTGTACCAGTCCCATGGCTACGTGATTGCCGTCAAACCATTTCGGCAGTGGCCATCCCCACATCATGTGCCCCATGGAGAAATACATCAGCACCAGCAAAAATCCTACGGATGTGATAAGACGTCTCTTTAGGATCGGAGTTTCATGATCTTCCAGTGCTTCTTCTGCCGCAGACATGGAAATCTTCGCTCCGGCAGCTCCGCCCTTTAAGGATGCACCATATCCGGCGGCTTCCACTGCGGCAATGATCTCGCCGGATGAAGCGGTTCCTTCAACTCCCATGGAGTTGGTCAGAAGACTGACGGAACAGCTATTCACCCCCGGAACTTTTGATACGGCTTTTTCCACACGGGCAGAGCAGGCGGCGCAGCTCATACCAGTTACATTATATTGTTCCATTTTCTTTCAGTACCTCCTAAAATCCAGTTTGTCCCTTTATTTCATCAGCTTCTGGAGGGTTGCTACCAGCTCATCAATGGTCTCATCCTTACCTTCCCGGATATCCCGGGCAACGCAGGTGCGGATGTGGCTGGCAAGCAGCTCTTTATTAAACGCATTCACTGCAGCATTGACTGCAGCGGACTGAATCAGGATATCATTACAGTAGGCATCATTCTCCATCATTCCTATAATGCCTCTGATCTGGCCTTCAATACGTTTCAGACGGTTGATCAGCTTTTTTTTCTCCTCTTCTGAACGTGCAGTGTGTTTTTCACAACAGCAGGGACAGGCTTTCTTTTCAGACATAGGCTGTCTCTCCTTTCTCATAAATACCCTCATGGGGTATCCTCTATATATGGAATAATATATACCCTCATGGGGTATTTGTCAATAGAAACAGTATTTTTATAATAAAAAAGCCCGCTCATCCGATAATGGCAATGAGCGGGTAATATAAACTTATAATTAGCCGAATCAGGTAAGTCCCCAACGGGGTTGCGAAAAACAATAAGCAGTGGGTGGGGACTTGTCGATAATTCTACTCTTCCACGATATGTCCGAAATAATAGAATCCCTTGCAGGTATCCAGGCTTACTTTTACATATTTGCCGATGAGATCTTTTTCTCCTGGGAAATGAACCAAGAGATTATGCTGGGTACGACCTGTAAGAGTACCCTTCTCCCGGTTTTCGTCTTCTACCAGGATTTCCTGAATGGTTCCCTGGAAACGGGAGGAATTTTCCCGGCCCTTTTCCTGCACCAGGGTAAGAAGACGGCTAAAACGGTCTTTTACCACATCCTCCGGCACCTGATTTTCCATGCCGGCTGCAGGGGTTCCGCTTCGTTTGGAATAAATAAATGTGAAGGCAGTATCATAATTTGCTTTTCTTACAACATCCAGTGTTTCCTGGAAATCTTCTTCTGTTTCTCCCGGAAATCCGACCATGATATCTGTTGTCAGCGAAATATCCGGGATTGCCTTACGGATCTTATCTACCAGCTCCAGATATTTCTCCTTGTCGTAACGGCGGTTCATTTCCTTTAAGACTCTGCTGCTTCCGGACTGCAGCGGAAGATGCAGATGGTGACAGATCTTCTGGCTCTCTGCCATGGTCTGGATCAGCTCATCGGACAGGTCCTTCGGATGGGAAGTCATAAAACGGATACGCTTCAGTCCTTCGATCTTTTCCACTTCTTTCAGAAGTTCTGCAAAGGTCACCGGTGTTTCCAGAGTTTTACCGTAGGAGTTTACATTCTGGCCAAGAAGCATGATTTCAGTAACGCCATCTGCGACCAGTTCCTCGATCTCGCGGATGATGGCCTGTGGCTCGCGGCTCTTTTCGCGGCCGCGGACATAAGGAACGATGCAGTAGCTGCAGAAGTTATTGCAGCCAAACATTACGCTGACTCCTGTTTTGAAGGAGTATTTGCGGGAAGTTGGCATGCCCTCTACGATCTCATCGGATTCCTTCCAGATATCAATGATCTGGTCGTCGGTCTGCAGCGTCCGGTAAAAAAGCTCCGGGAATTTGTGGATATTATGGGTTCCGAATACAAGATTTACATATTTATAATCCTTGCGGATCTTTTCTACTACGTGATGCTCCTGCATCATACATCCGAACAGTACGATCTTCATATCCGGGTGCTCCCGTTTGATGCTCTTTAAATGTCCAAGATGTCCATAGATCTTCTGATTGGCATTTTCCCGGACTGTGCAGGTGTTAAATACAACTGCATCAGCATCCTCGGTATCTACCATTTCATATCCCATTTTTTCCATGATGGCCGCAATAGACTCTGTCTGGATGGAGTTCATCTGGCATCCTTCGTTCTGGATGTGGAAGGTGGGATGTTTCGTACTGCTTTTGGCAAGAAGCTCTTTACATTTTTCAATGTACTGAAGCTGGATCTCTGTTTCTTTGTTCTGGCTCAAATCAATTCCTCCAATAACTAAAAATTTCATATGTATCTATAAATTATTTTTCTTTAGACAACATCAGACGGGAGCCTTGAACTCCCGTCTGATATATCATACAGAATTTACAGTTGTCTGTCAAAGAGTTTTTATAATAGCGGTGCAAAAACTCTCAGTACGTTCTGAATGGCACGTACCACAATATTTCTCTTCTGGCAGAATGCCAGATCAATGGGATCACAGTACTCCAGGGTTTCTGTAAAATCATCCCGGATGTCCAGAATCACATCATTCTTATACATCCAGACACCATCTTCAAAATGCAGATAAAGGCTTCGGTAATCCAGATTTATGGTTCCTACGACGCCTACTTTGTCATCACAGACAAAAGATTTTGCATGTAAAAATCCCGGCTGGTATTCGTAGATCTTTACACCTGCTTCCAGAAGCTGCTTATAATAAGACTGTGTCAGCAGGAAGACCATTTTTTTGTCCGGGATACCTGGTGTCATGATTCGGACATCCACACCGCTTTTTGCAGCGAGGCACAGGGCGGTCATCATCTCATTATCTATGATCAGATATGGTGTGCAGATATAAACATAGTTTTTGGCGCGATTGATAATATTAAGATAAACGTTCTCTCCTACGATCTCATCGTCCAGGGGGGAATCGCAGAATGGCTGGACATAACCGTTTCCCGGAAATTCGTTGGGGTGCCACCTGTGCGGAACATAATTTCCGAAATCAAGAGAAGTATCTGTTCTGGTAACGATTCCCCACATATATAGGAACATAGCTGTCATATTCCAGACGCCTTCTCCTTTCAGCATAACGGCTGTATCCTTCCAGTGGCCAAACCGTTTTCGCTGATTGATATATTCGTCAGCCAGGTTGATGCCGCCGGTAAAACCGGTCCAGCCATCGATCACACAGATCTTACGGTGGTCACGGTTATTCTGGATAATATTAAGGATCGGACGGAACCGGTTGAATACTTCGCATTTGATTCCTCGCCGGCGCATCTCCTGATCATACTTGTATGGCAATGTGGTAAGGCAGCCGAAGCCATCATAGATCAGTCGGACATCCACTCCTTCTTTAGCCTTTTTTTCAAGGATATTAAGGATCGTCTGCCACATTACCCCGTCATTTATGATGAAATATTCGATAAAAATAAAATGCTTTGCCTGCTCCAGCTCATGCACCAGAACCGGAAACATATCATCTCCTACCTGAAAATACTCTGCTGTGGTATTCTCGTGAACCGGATATCTTGAATACTGCCAGATGTAATCCGACTGGATTCTCATGGAACGGTCGTCTTCGTTTAAACGTTTTCTTGTAAGCTCTGAGCCTTCCAGGTATTCTGCTGTTTCATCAATAAGATTCTGATAATGCTGTTCCATTACAGCGCCGATCCGCGACTTACCGAAAAGAAGGTACAGGGAAACACCAAATACCGGAAAAATAAGGATCAGCATCGTCCAGGCGAGCTTATAAGATGGATTGATCTTTTTATTTACGATCCACAGAACAACCAGAAAACCTATGGCTTGCATTCCGATCGTCACCCATCTGGAGTATTCCATAAGCCGGAAAAGGGCGATCAGCAGCCATGCCAGCTGCACAACAAGAGCCAGAGCTACATAAAAAATTCGATTAAATAATAATTTAAGGAGCGATCGCAATGGTTTGATAATCAGTTTAATAAACAAATTCATATTTCTTTCCTTCGTCAAACGTTCCTGTTTCTATTTAATTAAAAATCCCTGACCATACAGCCAGGGATTTTTGCGCACAATTAATTATATTTACGTTTTCTTGCGGCTTCAGATTTTTTCTTACGACGAACGCTTGGCTTCTCGTAATGCTCTCTCTTACGGATTTCCTGCTGGATTCCCGCCTTAGCACAGCTTCTCTTGAATCTGCGAAGAGCGCTATCTAAAGTCTCGTTCTCTTTTACGATAACGTTTGACATAGACTCACACCTAACCTCCCTCCAGTTGTAGATTGTGCTAAAATACAACTGTCTGGGTATTTTTCTTGCACGAGTGTTATTATATAGCATAACATGTGGTTTCGTCAACATCTTTTTCGATTTTTATGAAAAAAATGTCAAAATTGTAAATCACGCACAACTTTGTTATTTTGTGAGCTGTTTTTCAAGGATTCCTGCTGCTGCGTCCATAGCTTCCTGAGCCTTTTCCGGATTCTTTCCGCCGGCCTGTGCCATGTTCGGACGTCCGCCGCCGCCACCGCCAACGATCGCTGCCACAGCTTTGATCAGGTTTCCTGCATGAGCGCCTGCTTTCTGAGCTGCATCCGTTGCCATTGCAAGAAGATTAACCTTGCCGTCGTTTACTGCTGCAAGAAGGACAACACCTTCGCCAAGCTGCTCTTTCAGTTTATCACCCAGGTCTCTGAGACCGTTCATGTCAACGCCCTCAACTTTGGCTGCAAGGAGTTTTACGCCGTTTACTTCAACGACTTTATCCATGACATCGCCAAGTGCACTCTGGGCAGCTTTGCTCTTGAGGGATTCATTTTCGCTCTGAAGAGCCTTTACCTCAGCCTGCAGGTGACTGATCTTTTCTACAACCTCGGCTGTATTGGCCTTTAATGCTTTTGCAGCCTCATGGAGAAGCTCTTCCTGCTTTCTGTAGTATTCGATAACTGCTTTGCCAGTAAGTGCCTCAATACGGCGTACACCAGCTGCGATACCGGATTCGGACACGATCTTAAAGAGCATGATGGAGCTTGTATTCTTTACATGAGTACCACCACAGAGCTCTTTGGAAAAGTCTCCCATGGATACTACACGTACCTTCTGGTCATATTTCTCACCAAAGAGAGCCATTGCTCCGGATTTCTTGGCTTCTTCCACATCCATGACATCTGTATGAACATCAAGCCCTGCCTGGATCTCTTTGTTTACAAGCTCTTCTGTTGCCTGGAGTTCTTCTGCTGTCATAGCCTGAAAATGAGCAAAGTCAAAACGAAGTCTGTCCGGAGTTACCAGAGAACCCTTCTGCTCTACGTGGGAACCAAGAACGGTTTTCAGTGCTTTCTGAAGAAGATGTGTTGCACTGTGGTTTTTCTCGGTATCTTTTCTTGCTTCTTCGTTTACCTTCAGGGATACTGTCTCACCTGAGGAAATCATACCGGATTCCATATGTCCTACGTGACCGAATTTGCCACCGCGGAGTTTGATGGTGTCCTCAACAACAAATTTACCGTTTGCAGTCTCGATCACACCGGTATCACCTTCCTGTCCACCCATTGTTGCATAGAAAGGAGTCT
Organism: Blautia sp. MCC270; assembly: GCF_018785605.1. Lineage (NCBI taxonomy): Bacteria > Bacillati > Bacillota > Clostridia > Lachnospirales > Lachnospiraceae > Blautia > Blautia sp. MCC270. The sequence continues at coordinate 29,520 of NZ_WQQD01000049.1, read as the reverse complement.
GCTCTACAAATACGGTACCCTTCTGTCCCTCTGTGAGAGAATCTACGATTTCTGTTTCTGTGGTAAGGACAGTAACCTTGGAATCAAAGGTAAGATGATCGTAGCCGACGAATTCTGTTGTTACGTTTACATCAATATCATCGTATACGGTTGCGTCTGCACCCATATAGTTGGTTACTTCACGGGCAGTACGTGCCTTGACTCTCTGCTCCTCCATTGCTTTCTGGAAACCTTCCTCGTCAATGCCGTAGCCTTTTTCCTCAAGGATCTCTTTTGTAAGGTCAAGAGGGAATCCGTACGTATCATAAAGCTTGAATGCGTTGTCACCGGAAAGAGTCTTTTCATCTGCTTTTTTCATATCCTCTTCCATGTCGGAAAGGATGCGAAGTCCCTGATCGATAGTTTTGTTGAACTGATTCTCCTCATTTGTCAGTACACGGAAGATGAACTCTTTCTTCTCCTCAAGCTCCGGATATCCGGCTTTGGAGCTCTCGATCACCTGTGCACTTAATTTTGCAAGGAAAGTTCCCTCGATGCCAAGAAGACGTCCGTGACGTGCTGCACGGCGGATCAGACGGCGGAGAACATATCCACGTCCCTCATTGGTTGGCATGATTCCATCGGAGATCATAAATGTTGCGGAACGGATATGGTCCGTGATCAGACGGATGGAAACGTCATCTGCATAGTTTTTCTCATATTCTTTATGTGCGATCTCGCATACAAGATTACGAAGTGCACAAATTGTATCTACATCAAAAATAGAATCAACATCCTGAACAACTACAGCAAGACGCTCAAGTCCCATACCGGTATCGATGTTTTTCTGTTTCAGGGTTGTGTAGTTTCCGTTTCCATCGTTCTCGAACTGTGTGAAAACGTTGTTCCATACTTCCATGTAACGGTCGCAGTCGCAGCCTACCGTACATCCAGGTTTGCCACAGCCGTATTTTTCGCCACGGTCATAGTAGATCTCAGAGCATGGACCGCATGGACCTGCGCCATGCTCCCAGAAGTTATCCTCTTTTCCGAAACGGAAAATACGTTCAGACGGAATCCCTACTTCTTTGTTCCAGATATTGAAGGCTTCATCATCATCCAGGTAAATGGATGGGTAGAGACGGTCTGCATCAAGCCCTACAACCTCAGTAAGAAACTCCCAGGACCAGTGGATGGCTTCTTTCTTGAAGTAATCACCAAAAGAGAAGTTACCAAGCATTTCAAAGAAAGTACCGTGACGTGCGGTTTTACCTACATTTTCGATATCTCCGGTACGGATACATTTCTGGCAGGTTGTCACTCTTGTTCTTGGCGGCTTCTCAGCACCTGTAAAATATGGTTTCAGCGGAGCCATACCTGCATTGATTAGCAGAAGACTCTTATCTCCCTGAGGAACCAGGGAAAAGCTTTTCATTACAAGATGGCCCTTGCTCTCCATAAAGTCAAGGAACATCTTACGAAGTTCGTTCACTCCGTACTTTTTCATGTTGTTATCCTCCTTGTGTCAACCCTACCTGTCAGCATTTCCGGAATGCCGTAGCTTTATCCCGGAAATGTCACAGATATGGGAAATTATTTTACACAGATCTTTTTGAATTTTTTCTTGCCTCGTTTCAGAACGATCCCGTCCCCTGCAAAAGCATCCTTCTCAACCGTATGGTAAATATCGGTGAGCTTCTCACCATCGATGGATACACCACCCTGCTGGATCGCACGGCGACCCTCGGAACGGCTTGGTACTAGCTCTGCTTTTACAAGAAGTGTGATCAGGTCGATTTTTCCTTCCTCGTCAAAATCTTCCTCTGAAAGCTCTGTTGTAGGCATATGAGAAGTATCTGCACCTGAGAACAGTGCGCGGGCACCCTCCTGTGCTTTCTTGGCTTCCTCCTCACCGTGTACAAGCTCTGTCAGCTGGTATGCAAGGATCTCCTTGGCTTTGTTCAGCTCGCTGCCTTCCCATTTGGCCATCTCGTCGATCTCCTCAAGAGGAAGGAAAGTAAGAAGACGCATACATTTGATAACGTCAGCATCGTCTACATTTCTCCAGTACTGGTAGAAATCGAACGGGGATGTCTTATTCGGATCAAGCCATACAGCTCCGGACTGTGTTTTTCCCATCTTTTTGCCCTCAGAATTGAGAAGCAGTGTGATGGTCATGGCATAGGCATCCTTGCCAAGCTTACGGCGGATCAGCTCGGTACCGCCAAGCATGTTGCTCCACTGGTCATCGCCACCGAACTGCATGTTGCAGCCGTATTTCTGGTACAGCATGTAGAAGTCGTAGCTCTGCATGATCATGTAGTTAAATTCCAGGAAGCTTAAGCCTCGCTCCATACGCTGTTTGTAGCACTCTGCTGTCAGCATACGGTTTACGGAAAAGTGAGCACCTACCTCACGGAGAAGCTCTACATAGTTAAGGTTCATAAGCCAGTCAGCATTGTTTACCATAAGAGCTTTTCCATCAGAGAAATCGATGAAACGGCTCATCTGCTGCTTGAAGCAGTCAATATTGTGCTGGATGGTTTCTTTTGTCAGCATCTGACGCATATCGGTCCTTCCGGACGGGTCACCGATCATTCCTGTTCCGCCGCCGAGAAGGGCGATCGGACGGTTTCCTGCCATCTGCAGTCTCTTCATCAGGCAAAGAGCCATGAAGTGACCTACATGAAGGCTGTCTGCTGTAGGGTCAAAGCCAATATAGAATGTGGCTTTCCCGTTATTTACCATCTCTTTGATCTCGTCTTCGTCTGTAACCTGTGCGATCAGGCCACGTGCTTTCAGTTCTTCCCAAACTGTCATTGTTCTTTCCTCCTGTATAGTCATATAAAAAATGCCCGGTTCCTGTCCGTTTAGGACGAGAACCGGGTCCCGCGTTACCACCTAAATTTACAGAAAACTCGCATTTCCTGCCTCATAAAGTGAATCTACATCCCGTTATATCCATATATATCAAGATATAAAACACTTCAGCACAATAACGGGTGCCATTCCGTCGCAGCCTATCTATAATACGTTATTATTTTACAGTATCAAGTCCCGATTCGGTGCGCAGCTCCGGGATGTATTCACAAAAGTTCTACCCTGCGCCTCTCACCTGCCGGCTACTCTCTGTGGGGTTTTCCTCAAGCTACTTTTTCCCTTCCAAGCCTTTTACTATACTATATGAAGTATACAAACTGCTTTTTTGTTTGTCAAGAAATTTTAATATTGTTTTGACAACTTAAAGTGGCAGAATATTACTTTTTACTCTGTTCTCAGTAACACGCTTCGCGATGCACAGAATTTACGCTGATCGCATAAATTCGCGCGGTATGTTTCGGGTTTTCTGTGAGTGATAAGTGGAACTTTTATTTCTGTAAGCCATTTATTCCTTCATCTACGTAAAGGTCATTGCCGTCTGCCGCTGATGTGGCAAGCTGATCACACCGTTCATTTAACGGATTATCTGCATGTCCCTTAACCCAGTGGAAGCTTACCTGATGCTGCTCCTTGGCCTTTAAAAGGCGTTTCCAGAGATCTACGTTCTTCACATCTTCGTTTTTTCCACGTTTCCAGTTTTTCTTTAGCCAGGAATCGATCCAGTGCTGATTAAAAGCATCTACCAGATATTTGGAATCGGAATACAGATCCACCTGGCAGGGGCGGTTCAGTGTTTCCAGTGCTACGATGGCTGCCATCAGTTCCATCCGGTTGTTTGTGGTTTTTTTGTAGCCTCTGGACAGTTCACGTTCATGTAACTGGCCTTTGGTATCGATGTACTGAAGAACTGCTCCGTAGCCTCCCGGTCCATCCGGATTTCCCCGGGCTGCACCATCCGTATAGATTTTTACCTGCATATTTGCTTCTCCTTAAATTTTCAATTTTATGTCCATACGCCTGTTTGTTCAAAGTTTACTGTCGGAGACTATGTTGCTTATACCCAGTCTACAAAAAATGTATGGCCTTTATAAGTTTCATATTTCACTTTGCTGAAATTCAGATTCTGGTTCCAGAAATAGCTGGTCATCATGAAATACATATAATTAAAATCTTTCTGTTTAAATCCTCTGAGTGTTCTGGCTTTGCCGGAAGTGACATGTTTATTGAAAATAGTCATTGCTTCTCTTGCAGCCTGATAAGCAAGAGTACGGTTTTCAAACTGACCATTGAGACGTTTGAGAAGGGCCCCGTTCCGCACTACAGAATACTGTGGGGTTGTGCTGCTTCCGATATTCTCATAGATCACACCTCGTATCGTAGATGGAAATTCCTTGTCTGATTTGATCGTACGATTCAGAACACAAAGTGCTACTGCTTCCATTCCGATCTTGCCCTGATCGCCTGCTTCTGATTCGCAAAGCGCAGCCAGAAGTGCTTCATCTGAGGTCTTTCCGTTTGCAATTCCGGGATGACTCTTATATTCCTTGACCATGGTGTAATATCTGCTGTTTCTGGTATCATAAATTTTAACATTTCCGTTTCCGACATTTACATTAGGTTTGGTAGTCTTCGCAGTGGCCACTCCGTTTGCTGCGATGGAGTATGTAATTCCATTCACTGTCACGGAGGTACTTACTGCCATGACACCGTTGGATTTAAAATAATAGTTCTTCTGATCGATCGTCTTCAGACCAGTATACATATAACCAGTACTGGTGGCAAAATAGTAGCTGATATTTTTGGATTTGTTTTTTACCCATTTGGTTGCCATATAACCGGAAGTTTTGTAAAAATAACGTTTCTGCCCTTTGCTGTTGGTGAGCCAGCCGGTTGCCATAATGCCTCCGCCTTTTGTGAAATAACGTTTCCTTCCCTTGCTGCAGTTTACCCAGCCTGTGGTAAGCTTACCTGTTTTGGGGTTGAAATAGCGCTTATGGCCTTTGGAATCTGTCATCCAGCCGGTTGCCATAACACCCTTGCCTTTTGTAAAATAGTAGGTATATTTGCCATTGACCTTCATCCAGCCCTTTACCTGTACTCCGGTCTTTGTGTTAAAGTAGTACTTGTATCCGCCCAGGGTCAGCCAGCCTTTCTGCTTGCTCCCATCACTTTTTATGTAGTATGTTTTTCCATCGATAGTTTTAAAGCCTGCAGTGGCAGCCTGTACCTCTTTTGCAGAAGCAGAAAAGACTGTGCTTCCCACGATCAGCAACATGGCAAGCATCAAACCCTTCAGCCATTTTTTTGTTCTGAAACTCTTCATAATTTTCCCCATTTCCTGTTTTAGATATAAAAGCTAGTTTGTCTCAAAAATTACAAAAATGTTACATTTCGTTTATTATATCGTAATGAATAAACACTGTCAACTTTTTTGTAACTGTGGACGGACTCCTGCCATATGATGAAGTGTAAATAAAATTTGCTGGAGGACTTATCGATGAGTGACTTAGCGGCTACCAATTGTGGATGTGATTGCGGATGTGGTTGTGATTCCGGATGCAGCACAGGATGTGGATGTAACAATAACTGTGGCTGTAATAATGGCTGCGGAACTTCCCTGTTTGGAAACGGTGGAAACAGCTGCTCCTGTATCCTTTGGATCATCTGTCTGATGTGTTGCTGTGGAAACAACAGTGGCTGTGGCTGTAATAACAACGGCTGCAACGACAGCTGTTGGATCATCATCCTTCTTCTGCTTTTGTGCGGAAATGGATGCGGCTGCAACAATTGCTGCTGATCTTTTGAAAAGGCAGAGGTTATTTCCTCTGCCTTTTCTGCTGCCGTTTTTCTGCTTCCTCCTGTTTCTGTTTTTTCTCTTTCAGACATTTCAGATCTATTTCATAAAAAGAATTTCCATCAATGACAAGTTCCTGTTTTTTTTCAGATTCCATAATCACATTCCTTTGAAAAATTTCTTCTATATATAATATGACCAGAGAAGGTTTCTGTCATATTTCTTTCTGCAAATTCATAGATTTCAGGAAAAAGGATTTTTTTATGGAACAGGAGCCTATCGCACGTACTGCTCTGGATGAAATGGTGGAAAGTGACCAGGATCAGATGCTGAAGGCTATGATCCCGTACCTTCCTTCTTCCGGGCAGCGGTTTTTATCTGTGTATACGAAAGTCCGGGAACTTCGGAATACCATGTCGCTTTTTCAAAGCAGCCGTAGAACAGCCGATCTGCAGGCTACCGGTTTTTCCGGCACCGATCCTCTGGAAATGCTGCAGGATATCCGTAAGTGCTGTGGCGGAGAAAATCGCCGTCAGATCGATCATATCACCAGTCTTATAGCTACGATCCAGATGCTTCAGATCATGAATGAAGATTCGTCAGGAGGTGAGAATCCATGAGTGATGACTGGAAAAATAATCCCCGGCTTTCCGGAATGGACCCTCAGAAGCTTTCCATGCTTCAGGGACTGGCAGATCAGGGATTGGGGAAAAATCCGTCCGAACTTCTGCCTTTTATCATGGGCGCAGCTTCTAAAGGAAAAAATGCGGGCTTAAATTTCAGCTCTGATGAGATCTCCACTATCATAGAAGTTCTGAAAATGGGGAAAAGTCCGGCAGAGACAGCTAAGCTTGACAGAATTGTGAATCTGATGAAAATGATACGTCATTAACAGCTTTGTGATCCCGGAACAGCAGTTTTCTGTTCCGGGATTTTCTACTTTGTAATTCTTTTTATATTTGTCGGAATATAATCTGCAAAAATCTGACATATCCATAGATTCTATCGCATAATTCATAGAACATATTCCCTATTTTTGTGATATTTTTTTATCATTTTCCCTTTCTTCTTATATCAGTATATGGTATACTTGTCCGTGAAATGAATGATATGCAAAATAGGATTTTATGCGTCAAGTGTTTGGCGAATGGGGAGTTGTCGCCAGAACGAAAAGTACGTCTTACGGTATGAAATCCGCACCCGTTGCAGCAATATAAGAGAATATCTCATATTGTGTAGGGCTTTTTCGACATACGTTCTATTACAATTGGAGATATCTTTTTTTATGCGCAAAAATAAAAGAGACAGTCTCCGAAAAACGTGATTTTTTTAACAAATGGAGGTTGTTATTTATGGTAGACAAAGCAAAAGTTGAAGAGGCGATCAAGCTTCTTCTCGAGGGAATCGGCGAGGATGTAAACAGAGAGGGACTGCAGGGAACTCCGGAACGTATCGCCCGCATGTGCGAGGAAATTTATGGCGGACTTGATAATGAAGCGGATGAACATCTTCAGAAACAGTTTCATGTAGAGAACAATGAAATGGTTCTGGAAAAGGATATTACCTTTTATTCCATGTGCGAACATCATCTTATGCCTTTTTACGGTAAAGCTCATATCGCATATATCCCAAATGGCAAGGTTACCGGCTTAAGCAAGCTGGCCCGTACCGTTGATGTGTATGCAAGAAGACCGCAGATCCAGGAACGTCTGACTGTGCAGATCGCAGATGCGCTGGAACGTGTTCTCGCTCCTAAGGGAATCATGGTTATGCTGGAAGCGGAGCATACCTGCATGACCATGCGTGGGATCAAAAAGCCGGGAAGCAAAACGGTTACGACTGTTACCAGAGGTGAATTTAAAGAAAATATGGAGCTTCAGAAACAGTTCCTTGCTATGGTCAAGGACTGATGGACAGAGTGAATCAGATCTGGAATCATCCGCTCTATCAGAATGAGCTTAATAAGCTTCAGCTTCTGGAGACTGACCGTGAATTCTGCAGACATACACCGGAGCATTTTTTGGATGTGGCACGCCTTGCCTATATCCGGGCACTTGAGGAAAATGCTCCTGTTTCAAAGGAACTGATCTACTGTACTGCCCTTCTTCACGATATCGGACGGGCCAGACAGTATGAAGATGGCACTCCTCATGATGAGGCCGGTGCTGCTATCGCAGGACAGATCTTAAACGAGCTTGGATTTTCTATGGAAGAAATGGAAGCGATCATTGCGGCAATACGTGGTCACAGAGCTCAGACGGATCCGACAGTTCTTGGAAAACTGCTCTATACTGCGGACAAAAGCTCCAGAAACTGTTTTTCCTGTAAAGCAGAGCCGGAATGTTACTGGTCTCCTGCTAAAAAAAATATGACGATCCAATATTAGGAGGTTTTTCCATGAAAATCGGAAATCGTGAGTTTGATGTAAAAAACAAAACATATATTATGGGTATCCTAAATGTTACACCGGATTCTTTCTCAGATGGCGGAAAATGGAACGATATGGATCATGCCCTGAAACATACAGAAGCTATGATCGCCGAAGGTGCTGATATTCTTGATATCGGTGGAGAATCCACACGTCCGGGGCATACACCGGTTGGCGCACAGGAGGAAATCGAGCGTATTCTTCCTGTTATCGAAGCAGTAAAAGGGCGTTTTGATATCCCCATCTCTGTAGATACCTATAAGGGATGTGTTGCGGAAGAAGCCCTGAAACACGGAGCAGATCTTATCAATGACATCTGGGGACTGAAATATGATCCTGAAATGGCTCCTGTTATTGCCAGATATCAGGCTCCCTGCTGTCTGATGCATAACAAAGATAATACTGAATACAATAATTTTATTGTGGATATGCTGGCAGAAACCCAGGAATGTGTCAATATTGCCAAACGTGCCGGTATTGCCGATGATAAGATCATCCTTGATCCTGGTGTCGGATTTGGTAAAACCTATGAGATGAACCTGATGACCATGGATAATCTGGAGCTTTTCCGGAAGCTGGGATATCCGGTACTTCTTGGTACCTCCAGAAAATCCATGATCGGACTTGCCCTTGATCTTCCTGTAGATCAGCGTGTAGAGGGAACTCTTGCCACATCGGTGATCGGTGTTATGAAGGGTTGTGCATTTGTCCGTGTTCATGACATCAAAGAAAATAAACGCGTCATCCAGATGACAGAAGCTATTCTGGGACGTTAGGAGGAACTGATGGATAAAATCGAAATCAGAGATCTTGAGATTTTTGCAAACCATGGTGTGTTTCCGGAAGAAACAGCTCTCGGACAGAAATTTGTTGTTTCTGCTGTTATGTATACAGAAACACGTCCGGCAGGGCTGACAGATGATCTTTCTGCTTCCATCAATTATGGAGAAGTCAGTCATATGATCACCGATTTTCTTCAGAAAAATACTTATAAACTTCTGGAGGCTGCTGTGGAGAATCTGGCAGAGACGCTGCTGCTTTCTCTCCCTCTTCTTAAAAAGATCACCCTCCGTATTGAAAAGCCCTGGGCTCCGGTAGGCCTTCCGCTGAAAACCGTTGCTGTGGAAATTACCCGAGGCTGGCATACGGCTTATATTGCTTTTGGTTCCAATATGGGGGATAAGAAGAAATACCTGGACAATGCGATCCAGGGTCTTCGGGATATGAAAGAGATTGTTGTTGAAAAGGTTTCCGAGTATCTTGTAACGGAGCCTTACGGAGATGTGGAGCAGGATGAGTTTCTCAACGGAGCCTTAAGAGTCCGGACGCTGCTTTCTCCGGAGGAGCTTCTTGACAGGCTGCATGTGCTGGAACAGGCTGCGGACCGGAAAAGGATCATTCACTGGGGACCAAGGACACTGGATCTGGATATTCTGTTTTACGATAATGAGATCATTGATACAGTGGAACTACATGTGCCTCATATTGATATGGAAAACAGGGATTTTGTTTTGAAGCCTATGGTGGAGATCGCACCGTATCTTCGGCATCCGGTGTTGAATTTAACAATGGAGCAGTTGTTAAAAAAGCTTGAGGGAAAAACTTTGGCGGTGTGACTTTATTTATTAAATAATAAAAAGATAACAAGCCCGATACAGATATCTTTACTACAATCTGTATCGGGCTTGTTTTGTATCAGTGTGAATTATTGACTATTATCGAAAAATATTTTATTTCTGGTTTACCAGATCAAATTCGTCAGTGATCTCTTTGGATGGTGCCTTGGTAATGAGGCTGACGATGATGTTTGCTGCGATGGCCACCAAGAATGCGGGAAGAAGTTCATAGATTCCCCAGGCGCCGCCGAGCGTGCTGATTCCGTATTTCCAGATAAATACCATGGAACCTCCACAGATCATTCCTGCCAGGGCTCCCTGCCAGTTGGAACGTCTCCAGAATAATGCCAGAAGTACCACCGGGCCGAATACGGCTCCGAAGCCTGCCCAGGCAAAGGATACGATAGTAAACACAGAACTGTTCGGGTCGCGGGCAATAAACATAGCTACTACTGCGATGAGAAGAAGCGTGATCTTATCGGCTACCATGCTTTCTTTTTTTGTTTCTTTATCCTTCAGGATACTTCCGAGAAGGTCGGAAGAAACTGCTGAGGATGCTGCCAGGAGCTGAGAATCTGCAGTTGACATGGTGGATGCCAGGATTCCTGCAAGGATGAGTCCTGCAAGGATTGCTGCAATTACACCATGTTTACTGAGAAGATCTGCGATCTGAACGATAATTGTCTCAGATGCGGAGCCTTCCAGAAGGTCAAACTCTCCTGCTGCTGTCATTCCAAGTCCTACCACACCGATCAGTACTGCTACTGCCAGTGAGATCACTACCCATGTAGTTGCTACTCTTCTGGAAAGTGTAAGCTTCTCTTCGTCTTCGATCGCCATGAAACGAAGAAGAATATGCGGCATTCCGAAATATCCAAGTCCCCATGCAAGCATGGAAATAATATTAAGCAGTGGATATGCCTGTTCTGTTCCGGTTGTTGGATCATATGTAGTAAACATAGTCAGATATCCGGGCAGTGATCTTGCATGGTCTGCAACTGCTTCAATACCACCTGCTGTGCTGATCCCGAATACAAATACGATCACAAGAGCGATGGACATGATGATACTCTGGATAAAGTCCGTGGTAGATGCTGCCAGGAATCCTCCCAGTGTGGTGTATCCAACGATGACCAGTGCACTGATGATCATAGCTGGCAGATATTTTACACCGAAGAGACTTGCAAAAAGTTTACCACAGGCTGCAAATCCGGAAGCTGTATACGGAATAAAAAAGATCACGATAAAAATCGCTCCGATAGACTGCAGGATCTTTTTTTCATCTCTGTAACGATTACTGAAAAAGGATGGCAATGTAATAGAATTTCCTGCCACATGTGTGTAGCGGCGGATTCTTTTTGCCACGATCCTCCAGTTTACGTAAGTTCCGATCGCAAGGCCAATGGCTGTCCAGCCTGCATCTGCAATACCGGTAAGATAAGCAAGTCCCGGCAGGCCCATCAGAAGCCAGCTGCTCATGTCAGAAGCCTCTGCACTCATAGCTGTGACAAGTGGGCCAAGCTTTCGTCCTCCAAGATAGAAATCAGAACTGTCATTATTGTTCTTGGAGCAAAGATAACCTACAAAGATCATTGCACCCAGATAGACGATAATGGCTGCCATTATACAAATATGTGCTGTTGTCATTGTTTCTCTCCCTTCCATGTTTCTGCTTTAAAATCACAAAACATGAGGGATTTTGCTTATGCATCCCCATGCTTTCTGCTTTTAAACCAGTTTTACACATATTTATAAATTTTATTATATTAACTTTAGAAAGTAAAGAGGATTTTTCGTTTTTTTACATAAAAAAGTATTTTATATGAAGAAAAAGGGCTGAACCATATAAGGCGGCCCAGCTCTTTTTCAAAATCTCTGTTTATTTTTCTTCCATACGCTTCTGCACATCTTCCACTGTATATGCAAGCTTCTCAACATCCTCGGAATAAGTCAGCCCCTCCTTCTCAGCCAGAGCTTTCAGAACACCGATCGTTTTCTGAAGATGCATGTAGTTTCCTGCGGAGGAACCACCTGTCAGCGCGATGTATTCTCTGTAATAATTCATGAACATGTTCATTTCCGGGCTGTCTTGATTATATACTACAACACCTATTGTATATTGGATATCTCCGTCTTCGACAGCAGCAGAAAGTTTTTAAAAATCATACTGTTTTGTGCCTTTTCTTATTTTTCCGTTACACAATGGCAGGCTACTTCATGTCCGGACTCTACTTCTGTGAGCACAGGACGGATCGTCCTGCATTTCTCCATGCAGTGTTCGCAACGATTCTGGAATGGACAGCCATGGGGAACATCCAGAGGGCTGGGGGCCTCACTTTCGATGCTCTCGATCTTTTTGTTCTGATCCATATGAATGGAAAACTGTGCCCCAAGAAGAGCCTGTGTATATGGATGAAGAGACTTTTCCGTAACATCCTCTCCCGGAATTACCTCCACGATATTCCCGAGGTACATGACAGCAATCTGATGAGCAAAGGAACGGATCAGAGCTAGGTCATGGCAGATAAAAAGCATGCTGATGTTTTTCTCCTTCTGGAGACGTACCAGAAGCCGGATCACGGATTCCTGTACGGAAACGTCAAGTGCAGAGGTAGCCTCATCGCACACCAGAATCTCCGGTTCCAGGGAAAGTGCCCGGGCAATACTGATACGCTGACGCTGACCACCACTCATATTATGGGGATAGCGGTCTATAAAATCTTCAGGAAGCTCTACCATTTTCAGGAGTTCTCTGGCCTTGGATTCCTTTTCGCTTCTTTTCAGCTTTCCGTAATTGATCAGGGGTTCTGTGAGAATATCCACGATCTTCATTTTCGGGTCAAAGGACGCCAACGGATCCTGGAAGACCATCTGCATGTTCTGACGGTTCAGCCAGGTTTCTTTTTTGGAAAGATCAGAGAGGTTTTTTCCATGGTAAAGGATCTCTCCGCTGGTCGGCTTGTCAAGAGAAATGACCATGCGGACAAAGGTTGATTTACCGCAGCCACTTTCTCCGACGATTCCCAGAGTTTTTCCTTTATAAACGTTCAGGTTCACATCGTTGCAGGCTGTTAAATTTCTGCCGCCGGAAGCCGGGAACTGTTTTACGATATGTTTTGCACTGAGTACGATATCGGATTCCTTAAACATAACGCTGTCCCTCCATTTCCGGCACTGCAGCCAGCAGTTTCTTTGTATAGTCACTGGTCGGATGCTCCATGACTTCATCTCGTGTTCCCTGATCCACAACTTTTCCGTTCTGCATAACAACAAGCTGATCAGCCATATAGGCTGCTACACCAATGTTATGGGTAACAATGATGATACCGGTTCCGAAATCATCACGAAGCTCCATCATCTGGCGTACGATCTGTGCCTGTGTAGTAACGTCCAGCGCACTGGTCGGCTCATCTGCAAGAAGCAGCTCCGGGTTAAAAGTCATGGCCATGGCAATACCAACTCGCTGGCGCATGCCACCGGAAAGCTGGTGTGGATAACTTTTCATGATATTTTCCGCGTCCGGAAGACGCATTTTCTGAAGCATGGAACAGCCTTTCTTCCATGCTTCTGCTTTGGATATATCCGTATGTGTACAGATATATTCCACATACTGACTTCCGATCTTACGGATAGGGTTCAGGGTTCCGCCGCAGTCCTGGAAGATCATGGAAATGCGGGTACCCCTTAAATTTCTCCATTCATCCTTTGTATTGGAAAGCAGAGAATGTCCGTGAAACTGAATATCTCCGGTGCTGACCCGGCCACCTCCGGCAAGTGCGCCGAGGACAGCACGGATCACGGTTGTTTTTCCACTTCCACTCTCGCCTACCACACTGATGATCTCACCCTTCTTCATGGAAAGGTTGAAATGTTCAATGGTAGGTGCCTGTTTTCCGTATTGAACGGAAAGATCCTTGATCTCAAGCATAAATAAACGCTCCTTTACTCGGCAAGAGTGATATCCTTTGTCAGCCAGTAGTAATCCATTGGATACATCTTAACACCGGTTACCTTTTTGTTGGAGAAGAGATAGGTTGTCTCATAACCAAAGAATACAGTTGCAGCATCATCCATGATATCCTGCTGAATATCGATGATGAGATCTTTTCTCTTGTCCTCATCAAATGTCTGCGCAAGCTCGTCAAGAAGCTTGTCAACCTCCGGGTTATTGTATCCTGTAGTATTGTTTGCAGAGGAGCTGTACCAGTTCTCTCTTAAGTAGTTCTCAGGGTCCCCAGTGTTTGCTACCAGCACGTTCCAGATCAGAAGGTCATACTGACCGGAATCTCTCATGTCAAGAAGTGTCTCATAACTTACTGTGTTCAGGTTTACGTTGATACCGATCTCCTTCAGACTGGCCTGTGCTGCCTGTGCGTATACACCAAGCTCGGCACGGCTTGTGTAGATAACAAAATCAAGAACAAGAGGATCTCCGTCAGGAGTTTCTACAAATCCGTCACCGTCAACATCTTTGTATCCGGCCTCATCAAGGATCTTCTTTGCGCTGTCCGGATCATAGGAATTCTCATCCTTCAGATCATCGAATCCAAAGTCAAGTGTTGGAGGAACCGGTGCTTTACCAGCTGTTGCACCCCCCTCAAGAAGAGTGTTGCAGTATGTTTCCTTGTCAAGGCCACGAAGAAGTGCCTGGCGAAGAGCCTTATCGCTGAGTGCATGATCCTCATTCTGGTTCATGAATGCATAGGTGGAACGAAGAGACTGAAGCTCCTGGATGTCGTAATTGTCATTTCCCTCAAACTCAACCAGGTTCTCTGTTTTCAGGTTGTAAGCGATATCGATCTCACCTGTCTGAAGAGCCATGGAACGTGTTGTCTGGTCATCCACACATTTCAGTGTAACTTTATCAAGGGGAACTTCTCCATCCCAGTAGTTCTCATTTTTTACTACGATACAGGAATCCGTCGGGCTGAAGGACTCTACTGCGTAAGGTCCTGTACAGATCGGTCCTTCCATGGCAAATGTAGAATCATCTACATTTGTATCTACGATCAGAAACAGCGGGTCTGCAAGGCATCCGGCCATGTTTGCATTTGCTCTGTTCAGATGGAAGATCAGGTTCTGTCCGTCAACTTCGAGGCTGTCGAGATCAAAGAATTCCGGAACACGGTCACTTTTTTCAGCGGTACGTTCGATGGAGGCTTTTACCATCTCCGGTGTCATATCGTCACCGTTGGAGAATTTTACGCCCTCACGGATCTTGAAGGTCCATGTTTTTCCATCGTCACTGTTTTCCCACTTTTCCGCAAGACATGGAACGATCTCACCGTTCTCATCGAATTTTGTAAGGCACTCACCGATCGCATAACGGGATACAACCCAGCTGAAATACTGCTCTGTCGGCTCCAGTGTATCTGCAAAGCTTGTTACTCCGATGGTGATCTCCTTATCACTTTTTTTGTCACCTTTTGCCTGAGCCACTGTTGCCATTGAAAGGGTCATCATACATGCAAGTGTAGCAGCCAGCACTTTTTTAACTACATTATTTCTCATTTCATCCTCCTAAAGATAATATACTGATTATATGGTGTTGGTTTGTTACAGAGTTGTTTTATTGATCCTGGCGCGGATCCAGTACATCACGGATGCTGTCTCCAAGCATGTTGAAAACAACAACACAGATCACGATAGCGATACCAGGGTAGATCATAAGCCATGGCGCCTTTGCCATGTAGGTTCTTCCTTCATTCAGCATCAGTCCCCACTCCGGTATCGGCGCAGTTGCACCAAATCCCAGGAATGAAAGGGAAGCCAGCTCCAGCATCATAGTTCCGATATCTGCTGCCGCAGTTACCACCATCTGGGTTACCATGTTGGGAAGAATGTGTACAAGAAGAATTTTCCAGGTCTTTGTTCCGTTTACTATAGCTGCCTCTATGTAAAGACTCTTCTTGACTTTCAAGACCATACTTCGTGCAAGACGGGCATATTTTGTCCAGCTTACAGCCGCAATGGAAATAACGGCATTGACCAGGTTTGGTCCAAGCATACCGGCAATGGCAATGGCCAGTACAAGCCCAGGGAAGGAGATCATCATATCTGCGATACGCATGATCACTGCATCCACAACGCCGCCGAAATATCCGGCAATAACTCCTAAAAATGTACCGATGACAAAGATCACCGCAACCAGACATAAGGTCATGATCAGAGAGGTTCTTGTTCCGAAGATAACACGGGAAAGAAGATCTCGTCCAAGCTTATCCGTTCCGAACGGATGAGCGGAGCTTGGCTCCTGCAGTGATTCGGTCATAACTGCATTCAGTGGATCATATGGTGAGAGCTGCGGCGCAAAGATCGCAATTCCGATCACCACGAGACCCAGAATGAAGAAAAGAGTGAACTGTTTATTTTCTTTGAATGTTCGTAATACCTTTTTCAATTATCTATCCTCCTTAAGTCTTGGATCGAGATAAGTATAGGACAGATCCACAAGCAGGTTGATGCACATGTACAGGATTGCGATCCAGAGTACATAGCCCTGTACAAGAGGATAGTCACGACAGGAAATTGCTTTTACTGCCATATTTCCCATTCCAGGCCAGTTGTAAATGATCTCTACAACTGCAGTACCTCCCAGAAGACTTCCAAGGGAAAGTCCCAGCAATGTTACCAGAGGAAGCATTACGTTAGGAAGGACGTGTTTCCAGAGGATAACGCTTTCCTTGATTCCACGCATTCTTGCACCTGTGACATAATCCTGGTGAAGTTCCTCCAGTACTGCACTTCTTACCTGTCTGGTATATTTTGCAGACATGGCAAGTGCAAGAGTCAGCGCCGGGAGGATCATGGATTTAAAATCCGTACTGCCTCCTGCAACATTGATCCAGCGAAGCTGAACACCAAAGATGCTGAGAAGGATCAGGCCTAGCCAGAAGCTTGGAACAGATACTCCCACAAAGGTAATTCCTCTCACAAAATAATCCGGGAATTTGTTCTGATATACAGCGGCCAGGATTCCAAGCGGTATGGAAATAATGACCATCATCAGAAGTGCCAGCAACGACATCCTCAGCGTCGGCCAGAAACAGGATACCAGTTTATCTGTTACCGGCATTTTGAAAGAATAGGACTGTCCCATATCTCCTGTAACAACACCCTTCAGCCAGGAACCATACTGCACGAGAAATGGCTGATCAAGGCCAAGCTCATGTCTTGTCTGTTCCAGAAGCTCTGGTGTAGGAAGATTACCACACTCTGTCAGCATGATCTCCGCAGGATCACCAGGTGACAGGTAGGTCAGTCCAAATGTGAAAAAGCTGATTCCAAATAATACAATGATGATCTGGAGAAATCTTTTTCCTACTTGTTTCTTTGTCACGTTTTACTCCTTTCCTCATTTGATGCGATTTTAACATTGCCGTTTTAATTTAGTTAGATAAAAGAAACTATTGGATTCTTAATATGCAGAACATGCATGGAATTTTAGAAAATTTGCACGAAAAAAGCCCGTGACGAAATACGGGCACACAAAATAAATATGCTTCCTATCTTCCGTAAGAATCATTTTAAAACAATTGCAAGCAGGTCTCCTGACTTAGGATCCTTACCCTCAGACACCTTCCCGGTCTATTTCTCACGTACTCGACCAGTGGTACTTTGTCTGAGGATTCCCCCTTACAGTGACGGGATCGTACCGGATTTACACCGGTTTCCCTATTAATCCTCTCAGAACTTACAACGGCTGATGTGAAAATCAGCAAATGCTGTTAAATTACTGCAACATTATATGATAAAACTATAGTTTATGTCTATGGAAAAATGTTATATTTTTAGAAAACTCATAAATTTTGTTAAAGATGCTTGAATTGTATATATCCCCCATGGGGGATATGACAATTGGATTTATCTGATCTGCTAAAAAAAACACGGATTTTACCTCGCTGTTTTTACAAATAGAATAGCAAATGGTAAAACCCGGTTTTCTTACTGTTTCAATATGATTTCAGACAGAAGCGTTCTGAAAAGGTTGTTTACTATCAGGTCAGAGTCTCCGTGATCGCTGCATATGCGATCATTGGTCCGTCTTCAATAATGTTCAGACTGGCTGTTTGATAAAGTACGACTCCGTTTTCAGTTGCAATAGATGTGTAAAGTAAATTTCCATAGTAATCTCTCAGTTCACCTAATTCTTCTCCCTTAAAGAAGTACTCTCCAGGCTTCTTGGATGGATACCAGCATCCTGTATACGGCGCATATTCATAGACTACATTTTCAAGAAGCATCTGACGGTAATGCTTCAGACCATGACACGCCTTTCCCTGGAGATGAAAAACAAGGTGACGGACGTCTCTTTTATCCTGTTCTACTTCCTCCCAGGTCCAGTAGCTGTGTCCGCCTCTTTCGATAAGAATACTTGGAATTCCAAGAGAAGAAGCATAATTGTAGGCGCCACCTGTGGCAGTTGTGGAACGGACTACATATTTTACGCCGATATGCCGTGCCATATGTAATGACTTCTCTGCTGTCTTTTCATCTACAACCCCTACATAATAAACATAGGGATGAAGCTGTTCAAACCCATCTCCACTATGTAGGTCGATATAATAATCTGCTATAGAAAAAAGTTTCGTCACTATAGTATAGGCAATACGATCTGCAGCTGTTCCCTCAGGATCTCCGGGAAAAACGCGGTTCAGGTTCTTGCCATCCTCATAGACCAGACTCATGGTGCGATGCTCAAAGCCGCTGACATTGACCAGTGGAACGATGATCACATTTCCCTTCAGTTCTTCCGGTTGAAATTCTTTTGCAAGTTCCATTGCCGCCTGGATTCCTACATACTCCGCACTGTGTATTCCTGCTGTGATCAGTATCGTCGGTCCGTCTTTCACTCCGCATATCACAGTTGCCGGCATTGCTATGCCGTATCCTGTGATCTTAATTTTTCCCTGTGCTTTCTCTCCTTTTTCAATCACCCAGTCATCAATTTTGATCATTGGTTGTTTCCCTTTTCCTTTTTTATATTTCCGCACTTTTGACGATAAGTATATCATGCCTAACCGAAATTGTACATATTCTTTTAAGATTCCGGGAAAACAGAAAAAAGCTTTCGTAACCGTTCATTCTGATCCGACGTACAAAAACTTTTTTCCTGAATGATATATAATTTATCTTTTTACCAATTCTTTGGTGATTTCTTCCCAGCTGACTCCTTTTTCCACCATGAGTACCATCATATGATAAAGAAAATCTGAAATTTCGTATTTAATCTCTTCTTTATCCGGATTTTTGGCTGCAATGACGATCTCTGTGCATTCTTCACCGACTTTTTTCAAAATCTTGTCGATTCCTTTATCAAAAAGATAATTGGTATAGGAACCTTCCTTTGGATGTTCTTTTCGGTCAGTGATCACATCATACACATTCTGGAACACGTGAAGTGGGTTGGTATCATCGTACTCTTTTTTCATCAGCGGTTTGAAGAAACAGGTACGGTTTCCTGTATGGCAGGCTGCGCCAACCTGCTCCACTTTGGCAAGGATCGTATCATTATCACAGTCAATAGTAAGAGACTTTACATACTGTACGTGTCCGGATGTCAGACCTTTGGTCCAGAGCTCATTCCGGCTGCGGCTCCAGTATGTCATTTTTCCAAGCTTCAATGTTGTGTTAAAAGCAAGCTCATTCATATAGGCCAGCATCAGTACTTCATCCGTCCGGTAATCCTGGACAATAACCGGAACCATTCCGTCACTGTTTAATTTAAAGTCCGACCATGCAATATTACTTTTATATGTGTTTACCGGAATTCCGGCTTCTTCGCAGGTCTCCTTAAATGTATGCAGATCATTTTCAAGACTGCTTACATAAGCACCGCAAAGTCCGGACACAGCTGGTTCTCCTAAAAGCTCCAGAACGTTCTCAGATCTGTTTTCATCGGTATGAAGAACAATGGAAATCTGAGAAATCTCTGCAATTTCATTTTCGACAGTGTCCAAAGCCAGAACAGTGTCTGCATATGTTTCGATCAGATCCTGATTTTCTGTGAATTCTCTCAGATCAGAGATGCTGATCATCATACGCTCTTTTCCAAAGCGCCGGGATACTTCTTCCAGAAGCTTGATATTATTCTCTTTCGAAAAATTCAGTACAACTTTGGCACATCCCGCATAGATCAGCTTTTTTACATCTTCCATACGTTTGATATTTCCCGCTGCGATCACCGGGATCTCAGATACCTGACAGATATCACGGATTTTTCCGATCGCACGGTCATGCTCTGCATCTGCGGAAGAAAAGTCAAATACCAGAAGCTCATCTGCCCCATTGTCACCGTAAAATTTTGCAAGTGTTTCTACATTTCCGTCTCCGAAAAGATTTCTCTGTCCAAATCCTGTTACCGCCTTTTCTGAATGAAGATAAAGGCATGGGATCAACTGTTTGTTCATAAGTGGTCTCCTTCTGTATCAGAGGCTTCCCTTGGTAGAAAGCACGTCTGTAATCCGGGAATCGTACTGTGTTGCTGCATCAAGGGCTTTCGCAAAGCTTTTAAACATGGCCTCTGCCACATGATGGCTGTTTCCTCCGGAAAGAACCTTGATGTGAAGATTCATTGCCGCGGAATAGGATATTGCATAAAAGAATTCCTTTACCATCTCTGTAGCCATATCTCCTATTTTTTCCGTAGAAAACTCTGCATCCCATCCGAGATAAGGTCTTCCGGAAAGATCTACTGCGCAGAGCACAAGCACTTCATCCATAGGAAGGATACAGCTGCCGTAACGTTTGATCCCTTTTTTGTCGCCAACTGCCTCGCGGATAGCGTTTCCAAGGACGATCCCCGTATCTTCAATGGTGTGATGATCATCTACATTCAGATCACCGTGGACTCTCAGCGTAAGATCATACAGTCCATGGCGCGTAAAACCGTCCAGCATATGGTCAAAAAAGCCAATGCCTGTATCAATATCGGAACTTCCTGTTCCATCAATATTCAGCTGCAGACGTATCTGCGTTTCTTTTGTGTTTCTTTCGATCAGTGCTTCTCTTGCCATTATTCGTTCTCCTTGTCCTCTTCCTCAAAACGGACTGCAATGGAATTTGCGTGTGCAGTCAGCTGTTCCGATGTGGCAAACTGGATGATGTCCTTGTGGATCTTTCGGAGTGCTTCCCTGGAATAATATACAATACTGGATTTTTTGATAAAATCATCTACAGAAAGTGCGGAGAAAAATTTGGCAGTTCCATTGGTAGGAAGTACATGGTTTGGTCCTGCAAAATAATCTCCAAGGGGTTCAGAGCTGTGCTCTCCGATAAAGATCGCACCTGCATTTCGTACCTTCATCATATCTTCAAAAGGATTCTTTGTGACGATCTCCATATGTTCAGAAGCAATTTCATTGGCAGCCTCAATGGCCTCGTCCATATCTTCTGCGATCAGGATATAACCAAAGTTCTCCAGGGATTTCTCAATAATGGCTTTTCTGGAAAGTACCTCAACAAAACCTCTGACTTCTTCATCTACCTGATCTGCAAATTTCTCATTTGTTGTGATCAGGATCGCAGATGCCATCTCATCATGTTCTGCCTGAGAAAGAAGATCTGCTGCAATATAACGAGGATTTGCAGTCTCATCTGCAAGAACGAGGATCTCGCTTGGGCCGGCAATAGAATCAATGCTTACGTATCCATAAACTGCCTTTTTTGCAAGCGCAACAAAAATATTTCCGGGTCCTACGATCTTGTCAACCTTTGGAATACTCTCGGTTCCATATGCAAGTGCTCCGATGGCCTGTGCACCACCCACTTTATAGATTTCATCTGCTCCGGCTTCGTTGGCAGCAACAAGTGTGCTTGGATTTACTTTTCCGTCTTTTCCAGGAGGTGTTGTCATTACAATACGGTCAACACCGGCAACTTTTGCAGGAACGATATTCATCAGCACGGAAGACGGATATACAGCCTTTCCACCGGGAACGTAAACACCTACACAGTTCAGAGCGGTTACCTTCTGACCAAGCATAGTTCCGTCTGTTGTGCTTGTGAACCAGCTGTTCTGAAGCTGCTTTTCGTGATAGCTGCGGATATTCACCAATGCTTTTTTGATCACATCGATCAGGGAAGGATCTACCAGCTTGTATGCTTCCTCGATTTCCTCAGGAGTTACACGGATCGTATCCTTTGTCACTTCGACTTTATCAAATTCTCTGGTAAATGCAAATAACGCGGTATCTCCCTCTGCTTTTACTTTGGCAAGGATATTTGCTACTGCATCCTCGTATTTTCCGTAATTATTAGGGCTTCTTTTTAAGAGAGTTTCCAGAATATCTTTTGTAGATTCTTTGGTGAGTTTTACCTTACGCATAATAAATTCTGCCTTCTTTCTGTATTTTGGAGGTTCATCTGTTATTCAGTTTATTTGATCACACCTCGAAGTTCTGTGATCAGTTTGCGGATCCGTTCATCTTCCATTTTCATGCTGACCTGATTGACTACCATACGTGCAGACAGAGGGCAGACTTCTTCCAGCACCTTCAGGCCATTCTCGCGAAGAGTGCTTCCGGTTTCCACGATATCCACGATAACCTCGGAAAGTCCTACGATCGGTGCAAGCTCGATGGAACCGTTCAGCTTAATGATCTCCACAGTCTGATGCTTTTTGTTATAGAAGTAATCCTTTGCAATATTTGGATATTTTGTAGCTACACGGATCAGCTGATTGTTATTCAGGACTTCTCTGGCGCTTTCAGGGCCGCATACGCACATGCGGCATGCTCCAAATCCAAGATCCATAACCTCATATAGCTTTCTTCCTTCTTCCAGAATGGTATCTTTACCTACGATACCGATATCTGCTGCACCATACTCTACATAAGTCGGCACATCCGGACCTTTTGCAAGGAAAAACTTCAGCTTCAGTTCCTCATTGGTAAAGATCAGCTTTCGGGAATCTTTGTCACGCATCTCCTCACATGTAATACCGATCTTCTCAAACATATCCAGTGTTTTGTTGGCCAGACGCCCTTTTGTGAGGGCAAATGTAAGATATCTCATCAGTCCTGCTCCTCCTTTGCCGGGCACAATGCCACTTTTTTACCTTTATTTCGAAGCTCCATTGCTTCCTGGATCGCTTTTTTCAGATTTCCCGGATCATAGGTGATCACAATGGTCTTATCACCGGACGGAACAGCCAGCTTCTGTCTGGAAAGCGCGAGCATCAGGTTATCGACCACAATGGCAAATCCAATGGAAGAAGCCGGTTTTCCGAAATGCTTCATCAATTCGTTGTAGCGTCCGCCCTTGATCAGGGGTTCACCGGTTCCATATGTATAAGCCTGGAAAATGATCCCTGTATAATAACGGAACTTACTGAGCATTCCAAAATCAAAAGCAATGTATTTCTCACAGCCGTATACTTTCAGGATCTCATAAATTTCTTCCAGTCGTTTTACTGCAGAAAGTGCTTCCGGATTGGAGGTGAGTTTTTTTGCTTTTTCCAGCACTTCTGCTGAACCGAACATCTGAGGCAGTTCAGCAAAAGCCTTGGAAAGGTTATTGCCTAAATTCTGTCCCTTAAGAAGCTCTTCCACACCAAAATAATTCTTCTGAGAGATCAGCTCACGAAGATGCTCTTCTATCTCCGGCTCCAGATCTGCCTCTGCAAGCAGGGATTTATAATAATCTACCTGGCCTACGCTAACCTGGAATTCGGTAAGTCCTGCTGCCTTCAGACACTCCACGGTCATAGCAAGGATCTCAGCATCTGCTGCTGCAGAATCATCTCCCATATGCTCAACACCCATCTGAGTATTTTCCTTCATCTGACCTCTGTAACTGGAATTGTTGATAAATGTATTTCCGGTATAACAAAGTCTTACAGGTCCTTTTTCCGGATCAAAATAAGTTGCACATGCTCTGGAAACAGACGGTGTAAAGTCAGGTCTGAGGACAAGTGTGTTTCCCTCTCTGTCAAAAAATTTATATAAATCCTTGGATGGGATCGTTCCTACTTCATTGCTGAACACTTCAAAATACTCAAATCCCGGTGTTTCTATATCTTCATATCCATATCTTGAAAACACCTGGTGGAGCTCCCTCTGGAGCCGTTTTTTGCGGCTGCATTCCTCTCCATAAATGTCCCGCACACCTTCAGGTGTATGAAAAATACGCTGCATGTTCATTTCCTCC
Organism: Blautia sp. MCC270; assembly: GCF_018785605.1. Taxonomy (NCBI): domain Bacteria; kingdom Bacillati; phylum Bacillota; class Clostridia; order Lachnospirales; family Lachnospiraceae; genus Blautia; species Blautia sp. MCC270. The sequence continues at coordinate 5,675 of NZ_WQQD01000049.1, read as the reverse complement.
GTAACACGTTTTGAGATTTTCTGTGTTCCACTTTAATTCGCTACCATGCTACCACAGAAAAACTTAAATTTGATTATATAGGAAACCTTTCCAAAAGTCAATCCCGTAATTGCAGATCTTTCTGGATCCCTTCCAGATAAGGAACCAGAAATCCATTTTTTCCGGAAAGATAAAATTCCTCGTCCAGCTCTTCCCGACGAAAACTTTTTCGTCCGCCGTCTTCCATCCTTTTCCAGAATTCCTTCAGCTTACGAAGGGTAAGATAATAAAAAACATTATCTGCGCTGAAATAGATCAGAAAAAAAGCAATCCCCTTCTGCTTTTCAAACTCATCCATAAATGCTACCTGATGAGGATGAATGTTCGCAAGGGGAAAAGTTTTTACACAGCATTCTTTTGCATCGAAGCAGACAGGGATTCCCTGTACTGCTCCGATATAATCTACGGTACTTTTCTGTTCAAAATATGCCAGCGTGATATGCCGGGAGGTTTTATCCATTTTAACCGGAGTGATAGGTGTCGGAATTTTCTGGATGAGGGCCAGTCCCTTTTCCCTGTACTGCTCATTGGTACGATTGATAAGTTCCTCCAGAGTAGAACCACGAAGTCCTCTGCTGTTCCATGTTGCCATAAAGTCTGTCCTTTAATTTAGAAGTTTGATGGATGGGAAATAACGGATCTCCGCTTTTCCGACGATCTGATCAAACTGTACATATGTATTCTGCCAGTATCGGGAATCCTTGGAATTGTTACGGTTGTCTCCCATCATAAAGTAACAGTTTTCCGGTACTTCGTATGGTCCGAAGCTTCCAAGAGGAGTTTCCGACACAAAGGAATCATCCAGAGGTGTCTCTGAATCATTGATATAAACTTTACCATCTTTGATCTCTACTTTATCTCCAGGAAGACCGATGATACGTTTGATGAACAGCTGGGACTCATCATCCGGATATTTGAAGATTACAATATCAAAGCGTTCCGGATCTTTCCATTTTTTTGAGATCTCGTGACCAAATACATCCATATTCAGACCATAGGCCAGACGATAGCCAAAGATACGATCCCCGGTCATAATGGTATTTTCCATAGATTCTGACGGAATCTTTGCATTGATCAGTACTACATTGTTGATAACTAGGACTACAACTACCACGATGATGATCATCTTGACGTAATCCCATATTTCATTCCAGATTTTCATAATAACTCTCCTCCAACTTTTCCTCTTTTAGTGTTCTGAGAAAGATTTCCGGAAGCGGTGCCGTAAAGACCTTCCCGGATAAATATGACAGGCTTCCTTTCATAGATGGAAACTCCATTCGAAAAGAATGAAGCAGCTGTCCTTTCAGTTTTTTATCGGCTTTTCCATATTTGGGATCACCAACAATCGAATGTCCCTCCGAAGCAAGGTGAGCTCGGATCTGATGTGCACGTCCTGTGATCAGTTCAACCTTAAGAAGGGTACGGGTTCCATTGGTACCCAACGGATAATACTTTGTTTCCACTGGAAGGGCATTTTCTTTCTCTTGTTTATAGATGGTTACTTTATTGCTTTTTTTATCTTTTGCCAGATAACCTTTGATATATCTTTCTACTTTTAAAACTCCCTCCACAAGACAGAGGTAATATTTATGAAGTTCCCTGGACTTGAACATCCCTGAAAGTTCCTGCAGACCGGAAAGGCTTTTGCCTGCCGCTATAAGTCCACTGGTATTGCGGTCAAGGCGGTTGCATACGGAAGGACGAAAGGTTCTCAGATCATTCTCTGTAAGAGAGCCATTTTTCAGAAGATAGCCAGTCAGATATTCTACCAGTGAAGGGGTTCCGTCATCAGCAGGCTGAGAAAGCATTCCTGCCGGTTTGTTGATCAACAGGATATTTTCATCCTCGTAAATGATATCCAGAGCATAATGTGCCCGTGGAGCAGAATCATTTCCGCTGAATTTTTCAAATGTTTCATCACTTAAAAACAGTTTTACATGATCTCCTGAAAACAGCTTTTCATTCCCGGTGGCTTTTTTTCCATTGAGCGTGATATTTTTTTTCCTCATCATTTTGTAGAAAAAGCTCTTTGGAGCTTCACGGAGAAGCTTGGCCAGATATTTGTCAAAACGCTGTCCGGCCTCGTTTTCGTTAATGATAAATTCTTTCATTATATAATGCTCCTACAGACAGATTGCCAGGATCGTATGTTTGATCAGTTCTTCCCTGGAAAGATCCGGGTATCGCTCATCCGGCGTGAATTTAATCCCGTTTCTTAAAGATTCTTTGTGCTCATTCATGGAATCCAGACGTTCCAGATAGGGTTTCAGGTCCCTCAGGATCTTTACATCTACTTTATATCCGTTTTTACGGATGATTTTCTGTGACTGCTCTGCAAGGTAGGCGATATCTGCTTTTGGATCACTGGTATAACCCACTACTGTATTTCCGCACACGGCAACAGCGTCCAGATAACCGCTTTTCTCATAAAAAGTCATGTACATTTCATAGGACATGACCAAGTCACCGGCATGCTTGCGGATCTCTTTATAGAGCTTTTCATCCATAGGATGACGTAACAGGATCATGATCAGGCTTACCATGGATTTACATCCTGGCAGACAGCCTACTACGGTCAGAACCGTCCAGACTGTCATTCTTGTTCCGTTGACGGCCCACGCCACAAAGAAAATGAGCAGTGGAAGCGAAAATAATCCTGCGGTGATCAGGAGTCTTCGTTTTTTTTCGCTGTTAAAATAACCGAAATCACCTTTTTTTGTTTTTCTTTTTCTGGTATCTTTCATGTGCCAAACTCCTTGTCTGTGTTTTTTTGGCTTTTTTATGAAGCTCTCTGGGACGGATCAGACATTTCGGTCCAAAGCCGACCAGATCCATACGTCCGGTCATCTTAAGTCCTTCCAGGACCAGTTCGCGATTTTCCGGATTTTTATACTGCATCAGTGCTCGCTGTATTGCTTTTTCGTGTGGATTTTTCGGCACATATACCTTTTCGCCTGTCAGCGGATGGATTCCTGTGTAATACATACAGGTAGAAAGTGTTGATGGCGTTGGATAAAAATCCTGAACCTGCTCCGGCGTAAATCCAAGATCACGGACGTATTCCGCAAGCTTCACGGCTTCCTTCATTGTACACCCGGGATGGGACGACATGAAATACGGAACGGCATATTGCTGCTTACCAGTCCGCGCATTTGCTTTTTCATATTCCTTCAGAAAGCCCTCATAAACCTCGTGCCTGGGTTTGCCCATAAACTTCAGGACTTCATCAGAAACATGCTCCGGTGCTACTCGCAGCTGACCGCTGATGTGATATTTCACAAGCTCATTAAGAAAAGTTTTATCCGGGTCTGCCATCAGATAATCAAACCGAATGCCGGAACGGACAAAAACTTTTTTAACTTTGGGGATATTCCTGACCTTTCTGAGAAGCTGAAGATAATCCTTGTGGTCTACCGTCAGATTCTTACACGGAGAAGGAAACAGGCACTGCCGCTCCTTGCAGACTCCTTTTGTCAGCTGCTTTTTGCAGGAAGGATAACGAAAATCAGCCGTAGGGCCTCCTACATCATGGATATAGCCTTTAAAATCCGGATCCTCCGTCATCTTTTCAGCTTCTTTCAGAATGGAATCGTGACTTCTTGTCTGAAGGATACGGCCCTGATGAAAGGTCAGCGCACAGAAATTACAGCTTCCAAAGCATCCTCTGTTGCTGGTCAGACTGAATTTGATCTCTTTCAGTGCCGGAATCCCGCCTTCTTTCTGGTACATGGGATGATATCGTCCTGTATAAGGCAGATCGTAAACATCGTCCATTTCCATCTGCGTCAGAGGCTGAGATGGTGGATTCTGTATTACATATCCACGGTTCCCATAAGATTCTGCCAGAGGCTTTGCTGTAAATGGATCCGTGTTTCGGTACTGAATGGCAAAGCTGTCCGCATAAGCTTTTTTATCGGTCTGTACCTGTTCAAATGACGGAAGGACCACCGGATCGTAAACCCTGCTGATATCGTGGCTTTTAAAAACCGTCCCTGCCACATATGTGATCTCCTGGACCGGAATCCCGCTTTGCAGGGCTTCTGCGATCTCCAGGATGGAATGTTCCCCCATTCCATAAGAAATCAGATCCGCACCGGAATCGATCAGAATACTGTGCTTGACCTTATTTTCCCAATAATCGTAATGTGCCATTCTTCGAAGGCTGGCTTCGATCCCGCCAAGAATGATAGGCGTATGTTTATAGGTCTGCCGGATCAGATTGCTGTATACAACAGAAGCCCTGTCCGGTCTTAATCCCATTTTTCCTCCCGGAGAATAGGCATCTGTGCTTCGGTGCTTTTTGGAAACCGTATAATGATTCACCATGGAATCCATGTTTCCTGCTGTAACGAGAAAACCCAGGCGCGGTTCCCCGAACACCTGGATGCTCTCCTTCTTTCGCCAGTCAGGCTGAGGGATCATGCCTACACGATATCCTCTGCTTTCCAGAAGACGTCCAATGATCGCAGATCCAAAAGACGGATGATCCACATAGGCATCTCCTGTCACGTAGACAAAATCCAACTCATCCCAGCCTCTTGACTTCATATCTTCTCTTGTAACTGGTAAAAAATCCTGCATTTATAATTCCTCGTATGTATGTGTATTAGTACTGTCTGCCCTGTGTTCATATGCTGTGATGGACTGCCTGGGCACGATAACCCTCTGCAATGATATCCAGCTGCCTGTGGAAGCGTTCCAGCTGACGCAGATCCTTGGTTTTGAATACCCGCAGGAACTCATCCTGTATTTTGCTGACTTCCCGTTCACTGGAAACACGGTAGAGATTTTCAATATTATTCAAAATATCCTTTACAAGATTGGACTGCATCTGAGATGAATTCTGGGCATCCATGATCTCATTGCGCACAGAAGACATTTCATGATCCAGCGAAATGATCGCATCGGATGCTTTACTAAGACGTTCTGCTACATGAGGAGGCATATCACCTTTGTATTTATACTGAAGGGAATGTTCGATCGTTGCCCAGAAATTCATTGCCATGGTACGGATCTGTATTTCTACCTGAAGCCGTTTCGGCCCATGAATAGTCTCCACTGTATAATAAAGGATCATGTGATAACTCCGGTAACCGCTCTGCTTGATATGCGTCAGATAGTTCTTTTCACTTTTGACTTCCATATCTGTTCTTTTTCGGATGATCGCAGCAACGGTATCGATATCTTCTTCAAACTGACATATGATCCGTACTCCCGCCAGATCTTCCATTTCTGTTTCCAGCTGTTCGATCGGGATATCTTTACGCTGCATTTTCTCCAGGATACTGGAAACGCTTTTTACTCTTCCACTGACTTGTTCAATGGGAGAATAACGATCATTTTCGTGATACTCTTCTATCATATGTTTAAACTTGACTGTCAGTTCTTTGACAGCCAGCTCGTAAGGGCACAAAATACTTCGCCATAACTGTATTTCCATGTTGCTCGCTCCTTATCATCTGCCGCCAGTCTCTTTTTGGTTTTGGTGACAGCGGCATACATTTTTTATTATAACATATGTTTTGAAAAAAAAGGGATTGTTTATCAATTTTTTATTAAAAAAATATAGAATTATTTTCCTTTTTGTGTGATGCATCCACAAATCTATATATATGTATAATTCTGTATTTTAA
>NZ_WQQD01000048.1:0-17515 GCF_018785605.1 Blautia sp. MCC270 | reverse complement strand
GGTGAGAAGCCTGATTTTCAGGCTTACCACCCTTACATATCATAGAAGAATCTTATTTACAGACTTTTTCTCATAGTCTCTTCAGATTGTTAGCTTTTGCCGTTTCTGTGATGCTGTAGATAATGGCACTGGCATTTGCGCCATCCAGACTGTCGATCAGCTTCCATGTATGCTTATGGAGACAAAAGCTACGCAGAGCACTTTCTGTCGCATTATTATCCATAGGAATATCACCGTCTTCCAGAAAGGCTTTCAGAGAAACTTCCTGATTGATACAGTAGTTGATCCCATCCAGAGTCTTTCCTCTGGAAAGCTGATTTTTAGTCTGGATCTCTTTTGCCCATGCAAAGAAGGCCTCTACAAGAGGTCTGATATTGGCCTGACGGTACATCTTTCTGACTTTTGCAGACTGTCCCTCCATCTGGTTGTCCAGATGATAGATTGCTGCGATCCGGCTGACTGCTTCGTAAGCTACAGTCTCTTTCGCATTTTTCTGTGCTGCTTTCGGCAGGGCTTTCAATGCCTCCGCAAACCTGCGCCTTGCATGTGACCAGCAGCCGGCAAAGACGATGTCTGGATTTTCCCTGTCCAGCTTCCTGTATGCAGAGTAACCGTCGCATACTACGATCCCTTTAAAATCCTTCAGGAATTCTTCCGGATGGTCCGCTTTTCGGGTCCGCTGGTATTCATACAGGATGATCGGAGTATCCGTATAACTCTTTCCGGTCCGATAGATCCACATGTAACTTTTACTGTTTACCGGCCGTCCATCCTTAGTGACCATGACCGGAGTCTCATCAGCCTGAAGTACATGAAACTGATACATCTCCTTATGGAGCCGGTCATAAAGGATTCCCAGATACCTGTCCGCACACTGGATCATCCAGTTTGCCATGACCTGTCTGGAGATATGGATGTCATTCCGCAGGAATTCCTGGCTGATCCTGTAAAGAGGAAGCCCGTTTACGTACTTGGCATTCATGATGCTTGCCGCAAGTGACGGAGTGAGCAGGCTGTTACGGAGCAGATTCTTCGGACGGTCCGCTTTTATGATTGTCTGGTTGTCCTTACCAGCGTAGACTGCCACATGATGTTCTTCAACAGTATAGACTGCCGGCTGCACACGTACCCTTTTATATATCTCGTCTGGAAGCTGTTTCCATCCATCTGTGCCAAAGACATCCTGGAGTTTTTCTTCTGACAGGGTATGGACGATCACTTCAATCGGAAGATCTTTTAGATCTGCCTCCCGTTTTCCTTTATTTTTACGACGCGGCTGTATCACATCTTCCTCAACAGGCTCAACCACATATAGTGTTTCCGTAAGTGCTTCAGCCTCATTAAATATAAGCTCCAGTTCCAGCTGTCCGGAGATCGTTTCCAGTTTTTCGGAAGAACGGCCGTAACGCTTAGTGTTTGCGTCAGCGATCTGCTCGATCAGGCGCTCCATGTTTGTATTCAGCTGATGAATCTGATCCTGCATGGACAGGATGACTGCCATAAGTGTTTCCCTGCTGAAATTATTCAGTTCTTCTTCTGTATATACTTTTGCCATGGATGCCGTTCTCCTTTATCTGATGTTCCTATTGTAACGCAAAGATAAAGAAAAAGCGAATCAGGCAGACAGGGTATTCGTCATTTTTACTAATAGATGAATACTCTGAAAAACTCAAAAAACTATTAGTTTTTCGGGCTTTTCAGAGTACTTATCCACAAGCCCTGTAAAGGGGCCTGAAAGTACTCCTGAATAAATGAAGGCAGCGGAATTATGAAAAGTGGATAACTCTTTTTCGGGACTTATGATGATTGGAAGATGTTTTTTTATTTTCTCTGTTTTGCACAGGATCTTATAAGATCTTATCCGGTCTGACTTCCTGGATCGGATGGCGTGCAACAATTTCCAGTCCCTGCATGAGATATTGGTACTGCTCTGGGGTGATCTCCAATGCTTCTTCTTTTGTGCGGGGCCAGTTGAATGCACCCAACTCCAGTCTTTTGTATAGAAGCAGGAAGCCATCGCCTTCCCAGACCAGCCCTTTGATGCGGTCAGTACGTCTTCCGCAGAACAGGAACAGAATATCTTTTTGATACGGATCCAGCTGAAAATTGAACTTGATAATGGATGCAAGCCCCTCCATACCACGTCTCAGATCTGTGTAGCCGGTAGCGAGATAGATCCTGCGGAACCCGGAAGCATCATTCAGCATGAAAGATATCTCCGATACGTGACAGGAGTTCTGCTGAAACGGAATTGGATATCTCTACAGAGACCGGTCCTTTTCGGAGGATGATATCCGGATGGAATCCATCTCTGACAGACTCCTGTTTTATTGGAATGCTGATCTCTGCGAACGAAATCTTTTGTGGGCTGGTTTCATCTGCCGGGTCTGTGATAACCGAAAGGTCCTTTGATGTCGAAGCAGCAAAAGCTTCTTTTCTGAGAATCCTTTGCCAGTAAAAGAATTGTTTGTCTGAGATCCCATTAGCCCGGCACCATTCAGTTTTATTCATACCGCTGTTCAAACATTCATTCATGATCTGGGTCCAATGTTCAATGCGGACCTGACGTGTGATCTTATCCATAAGATCCTCCTTTAAAAAACTTTTAGTTTTACAAAGGGATTATCTCATGGTTTTAGGTGAAAAGCACGGTACTAACTATTTACCGTATACTTGGAAATTGTACAGCGTTATTTAAGAGGTGATATTAGCATTAAACAATTAGCTGATGAATACCATATTTCTTCAAATGCATGTATACAAAAATGGCTAGCTCTTTATCGTGAGCATGGTGAAACGGGGCTTTGTACCACACATGGAACTTATAGTGGTGATTTCAAAGTTTCTGTTGTAGAATATATCTCCCAGCTATTTTTACAATGCAGTGTAAATCTTCAAACATGAGTACCGGGTATCAAAAATCCCCGCATTCTAGTGGGGATTGAGCTGACTTTATGAAAATAGATATGCACATTGAAAAATCAAGTTTTTTTGTATCGGCTTGGACATTCTTTCTGGATTCTGGGTGACCATGGAAGAAAATTATCAATAAACCTGATATCTTTGTCATCCATATGCTGAGGGATCTCCGTAAGCAGCAGGTTGAAATATTCAAAGGTATTTAGCATGTTTGCCTTTGCTGTTTCGACCAGGCTGTACAGGATCGCACTTGCCTTTGCACCAGTGGAAGATTCAATCATTACGAAGTTTTTACGGCCAATGGTAAAAGGCCGGATTGCCTATTCTGCATATTATCCTAATATCAGTATAAGCCAGTGAAAATGCGATCCGCCCGTTTACAGTAGGCCGGAAAAACTGGCTGTTCTGCGATACACCAAACGGAGCCCAGGCCAGTGCTATCGTGTATACAATGGTAGAAATGGCAAAAGCCAATGGAGTAAACGTCTATCACTATCTTACTTATCTGCTAGAAAAACTGCCTGATGATAGGATGAGCGATGATGACTTAGAACTTCTGGCACCATGGAACGAAAATGTCAAAGCTGAGATTCCCTGTACGCTGATTGTCAAGGTAGTTGTCAGTAAAAATATATATTTTTTGTTCTTCCAGGTTATCAGATATTGTTCTGTACCTGACGTGAGTATCAATAAATTATCCACATTTATTGGCAATCACGTCAGGCACAGAATCCGGTCTGATTACCCTCATTTTGAATGAATAGATTTTTACGAAACAGCCATCTGCTCATCAGTTCCTTCGGATTGTTCGTGTACCTTATCTGGGTTCAGATATACAGTATCCGGAAGACTCCAGTCACGGGTTGCACGTCCATTCCAGCGTTCTGGATGCTCTGCTTTAGCAGCTTCGTAAACTTCTTTACGTTTAGACAGTATCTTGTCGGACAATCCGCTGCGACGCTGATATGGAGTAAGAAAGTTTAGACCACTGTGATGATGATCGTGGTTGTACCACTTTACAAACAGGCTGACCCATTCCCGAGCCTCTTCCAATGTTTCAAATCCTTTGGGCTGATAATTAGGACGGTATTTCAACGTTTTGAAAAGACTTTCGGCATAGGGGTTATCATTGCTTACACGCGGTCTGCTGTTTGAAGGAGTTATACCAAGCTGATAAAGGGTCGCTAACATCGTTGCGCCTTTCATGGGGGAGCCATTATCAGAGTGTAAGACTAATGGCTCTGTAGTAAGTCGACCTTGTTTTAAACAGATCCTTTTGATCAAACTACTGGCATAGTCGGCACTTTCTTCTTCGTAGACTTCCCAGTCAACGATACTCCGATCGTAAAGATCTGAGAAAAGGTACAGATAGTAAAACATACCCTTATGTGGACCATTCAGATATGTGATACCCCACATGTATACCTGGTTTGGAGCTGTTGCACTGTATGTAGATGGACGGTTATGCTTAGGTGCTTCACTACGACCACGGTGATTCAGCATTTTTTCTTCCCGTAATCCCTGTGTGTTAGGATAGTTGTCAGTGAAAGACTGGCAGGAAGAACGGGGATATTATTAAAATTTAATTTTTTAACTGCTATTACTTATATTCACTTTCATGCTAATATATATTATCATATTAGCATGAAAGGAGAATCTATATGACTCAATTTGAAAAATTAGATTTGTTATTGCGTGAATGTGGAGGGACAATTCAGACATTTGAAGTTCTAAATAATGGAATTAGTAAGTCTGTGTTTTATGCATATGTGAAGGAACGAGGATTAGAACAAGCTGCTCATGGTGTGTATGTATCACCGGATACGTGGACAGATGCTATGTACATCTTACATTTACGTTGTAACCAGGCCGTGTTTTCTCATGAAACTGCATTGTTTTTCCACGATTTAACAGACAGAGAGCCTTTGAAATATACTATAACTGTGAGAACCGGGTACAATCCGAGCCGTTTGCAGGAAGATGGCTTTCAGGTATATACAATAAAAAAAGAATTACACGAGGTAGGAACTACAACTATGCAGACATCATTTGGACATGCTGTTCCGGTTTATGATATGGAGAGAACGATTTGCGATCTGCTTCGCAGCAGGAAAAATATTGAAATGCAGGTATTCCAAGATGCATTAAAGCAATATGCAAAATGTAAGGATAAAAACTTGCGGATGCTTATGAAATACGCAGCTATGTTTCATGTTGAAAACATACTTAGACCATATTTGGAAGTGTTACTTTAGATGATAACAACGGCAAGACAATTAAAGGATTTAATTCGTAATATGTCAAAGAAAAAATCCGCAGATGCACAGATTTTGATGCGGAATTATATGATGGAACGTTTTTTAGAACGAATTTCTTTATCAGAGTATAAAAACCAGTTTATATTAAAAGGTGGAATGCTAGCGGCGGCAATGGTTGGTCTGGATGCCAGAGCTACTATGGATCCGGATGCTACCATAAAAGGCACTAATGTTAGTGTGGAGGATGTAAAAATGATTATATCCCAAATTATATCAATTCCACTGGACGATGGTGTTTCATTTCGAATCAAACGGATATCGGAAATCATGGAAGAAGCAAATTATCCTGGTGTTCGTGTAAGCATGGAAACGAAATTTGATGGTGTAATCACACCATTAAAGATTGATATTTCTACAGGAGATATCATTACACCAAGAGAAATCAAGTACAACTTTAATCTTATGCTTGAAAATCGCACAATCGAGGTATGGGCATATAATCTGGAAACGGTATTGTCTGAAAAACTGGAAACTGTTATTAGTCGAAACGTTACAAACACGCGAATGAGAGATTTTTATGATATCTATATTTTACAAAAACTATATGGAGAGCAACTTTCAAAAGATGTATTATGGGATGCACTTGTTGCTACAGCTAAGAAACGAGAAACTTTAGAACAGATAGAAGTTGAAGATATAGACGAGGTATTTAATGAAATTCAATCAAATTCTGTTATGGAAAATTTATGGAAAGCTTATCAAAAAAATTATACTTACGCTACTGACATTTCATGGCATAGCATTATGAAATCAATTCGCACATTATATGAAATCATATCAAAAAATACATATAATTTATTGCAGTTCCCAAAGAACGCAGAAAAGCCGAATGACGGAACAACAAAACAAGGGAAGGAGTTGCATCATGAATAGGATTTTGATTATAGATGATGACAAAGCACTGTGTGAATTGATTAAACGTAGCGTACAAGCAGAAAACATAGAAGCTGATTTTTGTAATACCGGAAAAGAGGGTTTACAGAAATTAAAAGAGCAGGAATACCAGCTTGTAGTGCTGGATGTGATGATGCCCGGAATGGATGGCTTTGAAACGTTGGAAGAAATTCGCAAGGAGAACAGTCTGCCGATTTTGATGTTTACATCCAAAAATGACAGTATTTCTAAAGTGCGGGGCTTACGGGCCGGGGCGGACGATTATCTGACAAAACCGTTTGATATGGACGAACTGATTGCCCGTATTGCGTCCCTCATTCGCCGCTATACCCGTTTTAATCATCAAGCCGGAGCTGTGCAAAAACTGAATTTTGATGGATTGCAAATTGACCTTGAAAATCGTTCTGTTACGACGGAAAATGGCGCTTTTGAACTTCCACCAAAGGAATTTGATCTGCTCCTGTACTGTGCAAAGCATCAAGGAAAAATTTTGACAAAACAACAGATTTATGAGGAAGTTTGGGGCGAAGAATATTTCTATGACGACAGTAACATTATGGCGATTATCAGTCGGCTTCGTAAAAAATTAGAAGTCAATCCTTCAAGCCCAAAGTATATACAAACGGTCAAAGGGATTGGCTACCGATTTAATAAGGAGGTGTAATCAGTATGGAAATCATTGTATTCTTGTCCATTGTGATTGCTGTTGTGGCTGTATTGACTTCCATCGTTCTCATTCGGCGTGTAAAAAAACAAATAGCAGAAATGACAGATGTGCTGGTTGATGTGAAAAACGGAAATGGCAACCGGCGTATTCTATCTGCAACAAATGAACTGACAGCACCTCTTGCCTATGAAATCAACGAGATCGTTGTGGCTTATGAAAGCAGACTTTCAACTGTACGGCAGACAGAAGAAACCAACCGCCAGCTTATGACGAGCCTTTCCCATGATGTGCGAACGCCCCTTACTACTTTGATTGGGTATCTTGACGCTGCACACAAAGGACTGGTCACAGGAAAAGACCGGGATGATTATATTGAAACCGCCCGCCGGAAAGCCCATGATCTGAAAGAATATATTGATGTACTCTTTGACTGGTTCAAGTTAAATTCTAACGAGTTTGCTTTGGAGATCCAGAGCGTTGAAGCCGCAGAGCTGACAAGAAATATCCTAATCGACTGGATACCGATTTTTGAAGATAAGCAGGTCGATTATGACATTGATATTCTCGAACAGCCTGTCTGGGTAAGATTGGATACGGACAGCTATATGAGGATCGTCAACAATCTCATTCAAAATGTAATCGCTCACAGCCATGCAGACAAAATCAAAATTGCCCTGTCAAAGAAGGAAAATAACATGGAGCTGCTGCTGGCGGATAATGGAGTGGGAATTGAGAAGGAAGATTTGAAACACATTTTTGAACGGCTCTATAAGTGTGACAAAGGACGGTCTGAAAAAGGAAACGGTCTTGGTCTTTCTATTGTCCATCAGCTTGTAGAAAAGATGGGTGGGAGTATAACAGTTGAAAGTTTGCTGGGAAAAGGAACTGAATTTATGTTGCTTTTTCCTTTGGAGAGTTAAGCGGGTTCCCGTCTTTATGGCGGGAGCCTTTGTCATTTTACTGGATTTCAAATTGCAAGGTTAATGCAAGGTTGCGGCAAGGTTAATGCAAGGTTGGCATGATAGAATATCTTACAGAACAGGAGGTTTTGAATATGGATACAAATTATATCATTGAAACAAAAAATCTGACGAAGCAATACGGCTCACAAAAGAGTGTGGCTGACTTAAATATCCATGTGAAGCGTGGGAGAATTTACGGTCTGCTGGGCAGAAACGGAGCCGGAAAAACCACTACCATGAAAATGCTGTTGGGCTTAACGAAGCCGACTTCCGGGGAGGTCAAAATCTGGGGAAAGTCTTTGCAAGGGAATGAAAAGAAGCTGTTGCCCCGTATCGGAAGCCTGATTGAGTCCCCAGGTTTTTATCCCAATCTGACCGGCACAGAGAACCTGCGTATCTTTGCTACTCTGCGGGGCGTACCAAACAATCATGCTATCAAAGATGCTCTGGATCTGGTAGGACTGCCCTACAAAGATAAAAAGCTCTTTTCACAGTATTCTCTTGGTATGAAGCAGCGGCTTGCCATTGCCCTTGCCGTTATGCACGATCCGGAGCTTTTGATTTTGGATGAGCCGATCAACGGCCTCGATCCCATTGGTATTGCAGAAGTACGCTCCTTTATTCGGGAGCTTTGCGACGCAAGAGGAAAGACTATTTTGATTTCCAGTCACATTCTTTCGGAGATTTCTTTGCTGGCTGACGATATTGGAATTATCGATCACGGCGCGTTGCTGGAAGAAGAAAGCCTTGCTGAGCTGGAGCAAAAAAGTAGTAAGCATATCCGTTTTACGCTCTCTGATACTGCACAGGCGGCAAGAATTTTGGAACGCAATTTCCATGAAAACCATTTCTCCATACAGGACGACCACAATCTGCGCCTGCACAACCTGGATCTGCCTGTGGGGAAAATTGTAACTGCCTTTGTAGAAAACGGATTGGAGGTATCGGAGGCGCATACTTGTGAAGAAAGTCTTGAAGATTACTTCAAGCGTGTGACAGGGGGCGAAGGAATTGCTTAAACTAATCAAATGCGAATTTTTGAAATTGAAACGGAAGAAATTTATTCCGCTGATTATTTTGGCTGCGTTCCTGTTTCCAATCCCGCTGACTTATCTGATGACAACGCCCTCTATGATGGAGCGATATACGGATCGGGCAGATGCTTTCGATGGACTATTTAACATGGTGTTGGGATATGGTATCCAGTTTTTACTGCCCTGCATTATCGGAGTGATTGCCGCCATCCTGTTTTTTATGGAACGCGACAACGATACATTCAAAAATTTGCGTACAATTCCAGTAACCAGCACGCAAATGGTACTTGCAAAGATCATTGTCCTTTTTATCTTTGGAATTGTTTTTTGCGTGGCTTCTACTATTGCAACAATTCTTTGCGGAATTGGAACATTAGAAGTTTATGGAATTGGTTATAAGCTGTTTTTGGCGGTTGAAACGGGGATCTTCATTACAGCAGGAACACTCCCGTTGATTGTCCTTGTTGTCTTTTTCAGTAAGACCTATGTTTTTTCCATTTTGCTGTGTGTCTTTTACAGCGTTCTGAACATGAGTGCTACGGCATTGTTTGACACACTGCCTAAAACCATGTTATGGCTTCTGCCCACGCCACTGACTACATTTTGGAGTGCGGGAGATATGGCGGCTCATGGAATAAAAATGGACTTGGAGCAAATGACAGGGCTAATTCCTTCAACATTTCAAGTTGTATTCATTCTTGGAATCATGGCATTCGTTTCGTTCTTACTGATTGACAGATTATATAAGCAGAGGGGGGAATAAACATGGTTCGCCTTGTAAAAACAGAATTTTATAAATTGAAAAGGTATCATATCCTTTGGGCGGGCGTTGCACTCATGCTCCTATCCGTCCTGCTGACCTTGTTTACCTCTATGGCGAATGATGGTTCCGTTTGGGATTTCGCCTATCTTACAGAACAGGTCATCAAAAACAATATGTCCATGATTTTTCCGATGTGTATCAGCCTAATTGCTGGATATATGATTTCTCGTGAGCAGACGGATGACACACTGAAAAATATTCTGACTGTGCCGATTTCTTTTAAGAAGCTGCTGACCGGAAAATTGATTGTGTGCGGCGTATTGTCTATTATTTTCGGGCTGATATGCAGCTTGTTTACAATCATAGCGGAAATGATTGTGGGATTTCCAGGCTTTGAGATTTCCTTAGCTCTAAAAGCAGCCTTGCAGATTACTGCGGTTAATTTCTTTTTATATCTTGCGGTTTTGCCGATTATCGCTCTTACTTGTCGGAGGACAGGTAGCTTTTTAGTCGGTGTAATCATTGCTTTTGTCTATGGATATGGAGGGATGTTTGCCGCAGGAAATATGACATTAGCAAACCTTTATCCGATTACCGCAAGTCTTGGAATGGTAGGCTACCGCAGCTATGATACCGCAGTCAACTGGAATATCGGAAGCTGTTCTTGCAGTCTTGTGCTTGCTGTCGTTATTTCTGCCATCTTGATTTTGTGCATGAAAGAGCGAGAAGCAACCCAAACAAAGAAAAAGGCCAAAAAGGTAGCACCAAAGAAAGGCTGGTGATGATTTTATTAAGAAAATAGTTTTAGCATTGGCATTTGTCCTTTTGGGAAGTTTTATGATTTCTGGCTGTTCAAAAGATGAAATTCTCAATCATTATAATAATATCGTTCAGTCGGCTGGAGTCATAGAGCTTACAGGAAAGTTATCTTTGGAAGGAACAAAAGAAAAAGGGATTGATGATTATACGGGAACTTATACGGCTGATTATGAGAATTTTTCAGATTCAGAGTATTTGTTTGGAGGAACTTCTATAAAGCGAGAAGCTGGTAAGGATTTGTCTATTGATTGCACTTTGGAGGTTGCGGAGGGAACTGCAAAAGTATTTTGGATTTCTGGATCTGATGAAGCAGTCACGTTGATTAAAGCAACCGGAACTTATAGTGACACAATTACACTTCCTGATGGTGGAAATTATTTTGGCATTGAATGTGAGAATTTCACTGGAAGCATTGAATTAAATATTGAATAACATTCTGCCGGACGACGGCAAAAGAAAAAAAGCCGCCGTTTCTTTGCGTTTACACAATCCTATGACGACTTGCAGGGACACGGTAGCCGATTGGAGGTTATTTTGCCGTGTCTCGTTTGCTTTTTCAAAGCTCACATGATCTACATCGGTTAAAAAAAGCATTGCTCCTCCTCCGGGCAAGTATAACATTGCATCGGCATTATCGTTCCATGTAATTCAGTATAATAATGGCTGTTCTTGGCGCGCCAGTTTTCCCTCACGGAAATCTGGCGTTTTTTGTTGCCATTTTTTCGGAGATGACCCGGTTGTCTGCCGGTGTCGGTCTCCGCCTCCATTCGATTCACCCGTCAATCACCCGTGAATCGAAATGGAGGTACATAATGAAGAAAATTAACCTTCGGGAACTTTATCCTGATGTTTATACAACAGACTTTTTTGTAGATGTGACAGAGGAAGTAATGGAGACTATTCGAGCAGCTGAACGTGCGGAGACTGCGTATGAGCGAAAGATGTATCGTTATAAAGCACAGTATTCTCTGAATTGCGAGAATGGCATTGAAAATGCGGTGTTGTTGAAGCCGCCAGAGAAACAGGCAAAGAGGATTTATGCCCGATAATACTACCTGGGAATGACGGTAAATGCAAGCTGTGTCCGAGGCAGTATCCGCCGTGGCTTAAAGCAGCTCGGAAAATATTTTTGATAAAGTTTCATTTGATGAGCCTGTTTTTGTCAGTGTTAATAAGAAGGTTATACCGATTTGAAGTGCGCTTATTAAGAAAACGCCAGATCCAGGGGCGTATCACCTCTGCATCTGGCGTTTTCTTATAGATTTGTACTTGCCTGTTTATCCAATATACGGGAATATTAAAGTAGCTTCACACCCTTTCGGGAAAACATTAGTAAGTTTGAAATTGCCGTTATGAGCTATGGCGACTTGTTGGACAATCAGCAATCCAAGCCCATGTCTTAAATCAAGCCGTTCATCTGTGCTTTCCATATAATGCGGTTTTTCTTCCAGCTCTTGCAGCTTTTCAGCAGACAGACCCGTTCCGTTATCCGTAACCGCCAAGATAAGATGGTTTTGCGATGCTGTAAGCGAAAGGCAGACTTCACAGCCCTGAGGGTTGTGTTTCATGCTGTTCTGGACAAGGTTGTTTACAGCCCGCGAAATCAATCTGGCATCACATTCCAACACAGCATTTTCGGCGTCAGGAGTGATCTTAATTCCGATGTTGTAGCTATCGGAAATTCCTGTATTCAACAGGTCTGCTACATAGGATCGCAGTAGTTTGGATAAGCGAACCATCTCTTTATGAAGCGGCTGCATCTCATATTCCAACTGCGATACTAAATTCAAATCCTGCACCAGCTCTTTGATTTTTACACTTTGCTTCCGTACTATTTCCGCCTGTTCACGGATGCTCTTGCTGGCAGCTTTACTTTCTGCAATACGGCCCGCATACCCCATAATCATGGAGAGAGGTGTGCGGATGTCATGGGAAACGCCGCTGATCCAGTTCGCCCGCGCTTCATTTTGCCTATTCAAAATGGAAGAAGCTTTGTTTACACTGCTTGCAATTTCCGATAGTTCTCCGCTGATATGAAGTGAAACTGGCTTTCCGTCTGCCAAAGTTTCCACAGCGGACACAATCGGTTCGGTATTGTGAATGATTCTGCGTTTGGAAAAGTAATAGGCTGAAAAGAGGCACAGCACATCCAAGCCAAGCATCCCCAGCACAAAGATGGGGAGTCGTTGAAGTGCTGCAATGGAATAGTAATTGCTGGTGAGTTTTGTGTAGCTGTCTGTGGGATAGCCCAGCACCAACAATCCATCATCGGTGTTCCAAATAAAAACCGGGTAATCCTCAATATACCCTTTTGAAAATAGTGCGACATCTTGAATTGTGTAATTTTTCGGCACATTGTCCGGCAAATCAACTGACCAATAACATTGACCATCTGTATTCAAGTAGATCGCCCAAATATGATTCTGTCGGAGCATTTGCACCGCCTCATCCGATAATTGTTCCGGCGTAGCGGCGGTAGCAGTCATTTCCAACATGGATTGTGGGGATGAATCGCCATAATCCTCGGTCACAATCTTTTGAAAAGTCAGACCGAATACTACTGCATTAAGAAAAAGCAATATCAGAATAAAGGCAACGAACGACACAAGATATTTAGATATATAACTTCCGAATGATTTCATGACATCACTTCCTTGCTATCAGCTTATAGCCTAATCCTTTAATGGTTATCAGGGACACGGGTTTTGATGGATTGGTTTCAATCTTTTCCCGGACGCGCCGGACATGAGCATTGAGGCTGTTTTCGTAGCCAAAAGGATTATCCCCCCAGAGGGCTTCACAAAGCGCATCTACGGTAACAATCCTTCCAGCATTACGGGCAAGCGTTTCAAGTAAAGTATGTTCTTTGGCTGTCAGGGAAATAATCTCGCTGCCCTTATGGACTTCGGCCCGGCTGAAATCAATCGTACATCCATCCAAAACAAGCAGCGGTGAATCCTCTTTGTAGGTTCGCCGCAGTACCGCATAGATACGCAGTAACAGTTCCTGCGGCATAAAGGGCTTAGAAATGTAGTCATCTGCACCAAGCCCCAATCCCGATAATTTGTCTGCTGCTTCGTCCTTTGCTGTTAAGAAAATGATCGGCACATTGGTAAAAGTGCGGAAATGCTGCATCAGAGAAAAGCCATCCCCATCCGGCAGCATGACATCCAAAACAATTAAATCGGGAGTTTCCTCTTTTGCGGTCAAAATAGCTTCTTTGACCGTCATTGCGGTAAGGACAGTTTCAAATCCTGCATCTTTCAATATATCTGAAACCATTTTCAATAGTTCCTGTTTATCATCTACCAACAGGAGCTTTTTAGTATGTAAAAAGGAATTATCCATAGCAGTTTCTCCAATCTGAATTTATTTGTTTCTATTATATCATGGGCTGTCCATTCTGCGTTCTTGTTCCTTGAAAAGTAAGGTAAAAGTAAGGACGGGAGAATGTAGATGTCAGGTTGAAGTTGTACCATAGAAGCATCGAAAGGAGATGTTTCTATGGACTATATCATTACAACGGAACATTTGACCAAGAAATATAAGAACTTCACTTCGGTCAATCATGTTTCGCTTCATATTCGCAAGGGCAGCATTTATGGTTTTCTTGGCCCGAACGGGGCAGGCAAATCCACTACCATGAAAATGCTGTTGGGGTTGACCGCTCCCACAAAAGGCAGCTTTACCATTGATGGGAAACAGTTTCCGCAGGATCGGATTGCCATTCTCAAAGAGATCGGCTCTTTCATCGAAGCGCCATCTTTCTACGCAAATCTCACCGGGCGGGAAAATCTTGACATTATCCGCCGCATTTTGGGACTGCCGAAAGCTGATGTGGAAGATGCTCTGGAACTGGTAGGGCTGACCGAGTTTGGCGACCGGCTGGCAAAACAGTATTCGCTGGGAATGAAGCAACGCTTGGGCCTTGCCGGGGCGCTCTTGGGGCGTCCGCCGATTCTGATTCTGGACGAACCCACAAACGGTCTTGACCCGTCTGGTATCCACGAAATCCGCAATCTGGTAAAATCCTTGCCCAGCCTTTACGACTGCACGGTGCTGATCTCGTCCCATATGCTGTCTGAAATCGAATTGATTGCAGATGACATTGGGATTCTCAACCACGGGAGGCTGCTGTTTGAGGGAAGCATGAATGATCTGCGTCAATACGCCCTGCAATCCGGCTTCGCTGCGGACAATCTGGAAGATGTGTTTCTTTCTATGGTTGAGAAAGATAACATGGACAGAAAGCAGAGGGCAAAATTATGAAAACGCTGGCAATCGAACTTCGGAAAGAAAAGCGAACCGGCGTGATTCCCGTGCTGCTGGCCGTTGGTGTCTTGGGAGCCGCCTACGCATTTGTCAATTTCATTGTGCGGAAAGACACACTTCTGAATTTGCCGCTGGCCCCGATGGATGTCTTGTTGACCCAGCTCTACGGCATGATTATGGTGCTGAATCTGTTCGGTATCGTGGTTGCTACCTGCATGATCTACAACATGGAATTTAAGGGAAGTGCCGTAAAGAAGATGTATATGCTTCCCGTCAGCGTCCCAGCCATGTATCTGTGCAAATTTCTGATTCTGACGGTCATGTTTTTGGTTGCAATCGTGCTGCAAAACCTGGCACTTGCACAGATTGGAATGACGGACTTGCCGGACGGAGCATTTGAGATGGGTACGCTGGTACGCTTTGCCGGATACTCTTTTCTCACATCCATGCCGGTACTGTCGTTTATGCTGTTGATTTCCTCGCGCTTTGAAAATATGTGGGTGCCGCTTGGAATTGGTGTTGCCGGTTTTCTGAGTGGTATGGCCCTTGCAAATTCGGGGCTGACGCTTTTGCTGGTGCATCCTTTTGTGATTATTCTGAAACCAGCAGTAGCCATGAGCGCCCAGCCTGATTCGACGGTTGCCCTTGTCGCTTTGGTGGAAACACTGTTGTTCCTTGCTGTGGGCTTGTGGCTGGCGAAGTACAGACGCTACGAGTAAGGAGGGATAATAAGAAATGAGCTTTTGGGATTTACTCAAAATCGAGTTTATGAAAGTAAAACGCTCCAAAATCGTACCCCTGATTTTCATTGCACCTTTATTGGTGGTGATTTCCGGGGTTGCGAATTTGAGCAACTACTTTACACCGGAATACACCAATGCGTGGCCTGCCATGTTTATTCAAAGTACGCTTGTTTACGCCTACTATCTGCTTCCATTCAGCATGATCGTGGTTTGCGTGATGATCGCAGGACGAGAAACAGGAAATAACGGGATTCTGAAAATGCTGGCGCTACCGGTCAGCCGCTGCGCATTATCCATTGCCAAATTCTGTGTGCTTACCTTTTATCTGTTTATGGAGATGGTGGTGTTTCTTGTCGTATTTGTAATCGCTGGGCTGATTGCGACACAGACAATGGGAGTAACAGAAACCCTGCCGATCCTATATCTTCTGAAATGGTGCTTGGGGCTGTTTCTGACTATGCTGCCGTGCATTGCGGCTATGTGGGCCATCACTGTGCTGTTTGAAAAACCGCTTCTTTCTGTGGGATTAAATCTGCTGCTTGTGATTCCCGGTGTATTGGTTGCGAATACGCCGCTGTGGATCGCCTACCCGTACTGTTACAGCGGTTATCTCGTTTCCTGCTCTCTCCATGACTTTACAGCAGAAACTTCCGACGCCGCTTTTTCGGTGTTTCCGTTCCTGCCATGCGCGATTGTAGTGTTTGGCCTGTTTTTCGCGCTGGCTGTCACCCAATTTGGGAAAAAAGAAATGAGGTAAAACTATGGAAAAGAAAAAATTTCAATCAGTTAGTATCGCTGCGCTCATTGTGAGCATCCTACCACTGGCGGCTCTTGCCCCATCGCTTCTGCACCTTTCGCTGTCGGATGGAGTCCGAACCGCTTGGACCGGGGCCAATATCGTTTTTGTCCTGCTGGGTCTGATTCTTTCGGTGGTATGTGTGCGGAGCAGGGAAAGCCGCAGCATTATCAATATTGTATCAACTGCAATCAGCGTTTCTTGGCTGCTGCTGATGGTGGGAATTGTTGCGCTTGCCATGTTCCTTACTTTCGTTCAGTGAGGAAACGATTATGCGTAGAGTTGGGAAATTTATTGGATGCTGCCTGATCGCGGTTTCTTTGCTGGCTTGTACTGCCTGCTCCATCTCGATAAGGTTAGAGCAAAAAGCAAAGCTGTATTATGGTAACTATTGCTGTAAAACGGATTTTGATTTAATTCGAAAAATTAAAGCCTTAGTCAAGTAACTAACTACAGACACCATCTGCCAAACGACGGCAAAAGAAAAAAAGCCGTCGTACAGCAGACAATGTGATACGCCCATTTGAAACGGCGGCTTTGAGAAATCAGAGCCACCGTTTCTTTACGTCTACACAAACCTATGATGAATTTTCAAGGAATATTGTAGCCAATAGTGATTTAAATTGTTATATTTGTTTGAAAATCAAAAAAGATCTAGTGAATCTTCTGCATATACCCACATTTGCAAATTTTCATCAAGATATAATCTTGTATATTCCAGTGGTTCATTAATAGCAAGTTCATTTAATACACAGTCTGATCCAGGCGTGGTTTTTAAGTCCTTCTCAGCTTCCCAACAATCAATGCGAAGCATATAGCCGGCACTGGTATAAACATCAATACTGTTGCACTGTGGATTGTATTCTGCAAATATTGTTCTCATCGTATCCCATCTCCTTATGATTCAATCGATCATTAATTGTAAAAATTAAGAAGCATTCCAATCAGTTCACCATGTCAGTTTTATTTTGTGTTATACTATTTTATATAATTTTTTTGCCCTTGTATTTTCCCTTATCAGAGTTCGTAAACACTGGTGGGACGATATAACCCAAGGGAAACAATAAGGGAAAGCTCGCCTGTGATAAATTCAGTGTTTTCAAGGGTTTGCGGAGAATTTAACAACAAGATATAACAGTTATTAAATTTCTTAAAACAGGTGAAATCTCAATCGGAATTGACCGAGCACATTGGGCGAGGGATACTTCCTATTTGAAGGGAAAGAAGATGGAATTGAAGAGTTTAGAAAAACTTGAATTTAAGGAGCTTATAGATGAAATTAGCAGATTTAGCAACAGGTTCTGATTGGATAGTGTGGATTGTCTTTG
>NZ_WQQD01000047.1:0-9793 GCF_018785605.1 Blautia sp. MCC270 | reverse complement strand
TTTAGCTTTGCCCTAAAGGGTAATCGAGCAGGAAGCCCCCACTTCAAAATCGTAAGATTTAAGTGGTGGGAGCATGTCACCGCCGTGAGTAAGAGCAAACATGCTCGCACTGAAATGAAATAGAACGGAGCATAGCAAATGGAGAACAGGATCATTACAACAGATGTTACAGAAGAGGATTTTTCCCTGGAGGGAAATTTAAGGCCTCAGAGTCTGGATGAGTATATTGGTCAACAGAAAACAAAAGATACCCTGAAAATTTATATCGAAGCAGCAAAGCAGCGTCATGATTCACTGGATCATGTGCTGTTTTATGGACCTCCGGGGCTGGGAAAGACTACACTTTCCGCGATCATTGCCAATGAGATGGGAACACATATGAAGGTAACATCAGGTCCTGCGATTGAAAAGCCAGGCGAAATGGCTGCGATCCTGAACAACCTTCAGGAAGGAGATGTGCTGTTTGTAGATGAGATACACAGACTGAATCGACAGGTAGAAGAGGTTCTTTACCCGGCAATGGAAGATTTTGCTATCGATATCATGATCGGCAAGGGAGCATCCGCCCGTTCCATTCGTCTGGATCTTCCGAAGTTTACATTGGTAGGTGCAACAACGAGGGCAGGTCTTCTTTCCGCGCCGCTTCGTGATCGTTTTGGCGTAACACAGAGACTGGAGTTTTATGATAAAAAAGAACTGACGACGATCATTCTACGTTCCGCTCAGGTGCTTGGCGTGGAAATCGAACCCAATGGAGCTGCCGAGATCGCCAAGCGTTCCAGAGGAACCCCCCGTCTGGCCAACCGTCTTCTGAAGAGAGTACGTGATTTCGCCCAGGTGAAGTATAATGGTGTGATCACCTACGATGTTGCCTGCTTCGCATTGGATCTTCTGGAAGTAGATCAGTATGGCCTTGATAAAACAGACCGCCGCATTCTCCAGACCTTGATCCTGAATTTTCAGGGCGGCCCCGTGGGGCTTGAAACACTTGCCGCATCGATCGGAGAAGACTCCGGAACACTGGAAGACGTGTATGAACCCTATCTTTTGCAGACAGGTTTCCTTAACAGAACTCCACGTGGAAGAATGGCTTCCGTGCTGGCATATACCCATCTTGGATATCCTCGTCCTGATTTATCGACAAAATAATAGAAAAACTTCTATACATTTTTGCGGGAATCAGTTATAATAAAAGAAATTGTGGGTTGTAAGACCGGCAATGCAGAGGAATGTTATTGAGGAAATTACCAGTAACAGATAAATTCAGGAGGCTTTACGAATGGCGGTAAAGAATACAGCACAGGTTGTTATCGATGGAAAGATCATTACTCTGGGCGGGTATGAGTCCGAGGAATATTTTCAGAAGGTTGCAGCCTATATGAATAATAAGATCAGTGAGCTGAGTCAGATGCCGGGATACTCCAGACAGGCCATGGAGACCAAGCATACACTGCTCAGTCTGAATATTACAGATGATTATTTTAAGGCAAAAAAACAGGCGGAGATTTTTGAACAGGATCTGCAGCAGAAAGACCAGGAGATGTATGATCTGAAACATGAACTGATCTCTTTGAAAATGCAGATTGAAGAGGCGAAGAAGGCAGAACAGGAAGCTCAGGAACAGAAGAATCTTCTGGACGGTAAGGTGAAGGAGCTGGAGAAAGAACTTGATGAACTGCTTAAATAAGGAGGGGGGATTGCTTCGGTAATCCTCTTTTGTTTTATGGTCATCGGATTGATTAACAGATGGGAGATGAGGGAATACTGTGAAAAATATGATAACAGAACTGCTCTCGCCGGCAGGTTCTTATGAAAGCTTTGAGGCAGCTATTGGTGCCGGGGCTGATGCGGTATATGTAGGGGGACCGGCTTTTGGAGCAAGAGCTTATGCGCAGAACTTCACCCAGGAAGAGCTGATCACTGCCATTGAGACCGCACATATCCATAACCGTAAATTATATCTTACTGTGAATACACTTTTGAAGAACCGTGAACTGGATGATCAGCTGTTTGAATATCTGCTTCCGTATTATGAGGCAGGGCTGGATGCGGTGATCGTACAGGATCTGGGAGTATTTTCTTTTATACGCCGGAATTTTCCGGATCTGGATATTCACGCAAGCACACAGATGACAGTAACCGGACCGGAGGGAATGCGGTTTCTGGAGGAAAAGGGAGCAACGCGTGTGGTTCCGGCCAGAGAGCTTTCCCTGGAAGAGATATCTGCCATGCATAAGGCAAGTCCTCTGGAAATAGAGACTTTTATCCATGGAGCTCTCTGTTACAGCTATTCCGGCCAGTGTCTGATGAGCAGTATTTTCGGTGGAAGAAGCGGAAACCGTGGCCGCTGTGCACAGCCATGCAGGCTTCCTTACAGTGTAACCATGGATCACAGAAAATATAAAGGAGACAAGGATTTTTGTGCATTAAGCCTGAAAGATATCTGCACTCTGGATATTCTTCCGGATATCCTGGAGGCGGGTGTTATGTCTCTGAAGATCGAAGGGCGTATGAAACAGCCGGCGTACACAGCGGGCGTCACGGCAGTATATCGAAAATATCTGGATATGTATTTAAGTGGAAAAGAATATCACGTTCAGGAAAACGATCGGAAGTATCTTCTTGAGCTTTTCAGTCGGGGAGGATCCTGCAAAGGATACTATGATATGTATCGCGGGCCGGAAATGATGGCTTTTGCCAATGAAAAAAAATCCGGTAATATCCAGCCGGAGATCAGAAAAATAAAAGAAAAAATTCATGGGAATTTAATACTTTCTCCTGAAAGTCCTGTTATACTGGAAATAACCTGCAAGGGCCAGACAGTAACTGCTATGGGCGGTGAGGTACAGTTTGCTAAAAATCAGCCAATGGAAGAACAGAGGATCCGTCAGCAGATGGAGAAACTGGGAAATACAGATTTTCAGTGGGAGGATCTGAACATTGAAATAAATGGAAGGATTTTTGTTCCGGTTAAAGTTCTCAATGAAGTACGAAGAGATGCTCTGAGTCAGCTGCGAGAAGCACTGATCGGATGTCAGAAGAGAGCACAGGTTACGAAGCAGCCGACGAAATCTAAGGATCAGGCTGCCTGCCACAGAAGGGTAACAGACAGCCTGCCTGTGTATGTATCCTGTGAACGTTCGGATACTGCGGAAGTACTTTTGAACGAACCGGGGATTACAGGTTTTTATTTTCCTTTTGATACTATGGAAAAATATTTTTCACCGGAACTTGCTGCAAGCAGTGAATTATATCTTTCTACTCCACATATCCATCGCGGAGAAATCCCCGAAAAGTGGCTTCGATCAGCTCAAAAATGGTTGGAGCAGGGTATGAAGGGCTTTCTGGTAAGAAACCTGGAATCTTACGCCGTACTGAAAAAAATGGGATATGGCGAAAAATGTATCCTGGATGCATCCATGTATACCTGGAATGATCAGAGTGTTGATTTCTGGCGGGAAGAGGGAGTTCTTCGAAATACAGTCCCCCTTGAGTTGAATGAGGGTGAACTGAAACACAGAGATAATACTTCTTCGGAGCTGCTTTTATATGGTTATATCCCACTGATGCTTTCCGCGCAGTGTGTAAGGAAGAATCTTTTCGGATGTACAGGAAAATATGAGACGGCTTATCTGAAAGACCGCTATAACAGTGAATTTCCGGTAAAATGCAGTTGTGATCCATGGGGAAAAAACATCTCCGAAAAAGCAAAATACTGTTATAATATCATTTATAATAGCATTCCTTACGGACTTCCGGGTGAAAAAGATCAGGTAAAAAAACTGAACCTTCACTCTTTGCGACTGGCATTTACGATCGAAGAGCCAGAGAAAGCAAAAGCGATCCTGAAAGAATTCCGGACGGTTTATCAGGAAAACGGAAAACCTTCCGGACGCAGGTATACAAAAGGCCATTTTAAAAGAGGAGCCGAGTAAAAGTGTATGATTAATGTAATTACAGAATTATCTAAGTATGTGATCCTCACATTGATGATCGTCTATACCTTTCATTGTTTTTATATGGTGTGGCGGCAGGATGAGGAAGAAAAGAGAGAACTGCTCCATCAGCAGCTGACCATGATCTTTTTTATTGATTTTACAGCATTTCTTGTGATCTATTTAAAAAGCATGGATTTCAGGGTCATCCTGTTCTATATCGAAATGATGATCTTTTTTGCAGCGATCCAGATCCTTTATCGAATTATTTATCAGAATGCATCGCTGCTTCTTTTAAATAATATGTGTATGCTCCTGAGCGTAGGATTTATCATGCTCTGCCGGCTTTCACTTCCGTCTGCAACTAAGCAGCTTCTGATCGTGGCCGCAGGTAGTGCAGTATCACTGGTGATACCGGTAATGATACGAAAAATGAAATTTTTAAAGGATCTTACATGGGCTTATGCCGGAATTGGTATTGTACTTCTGGCGGCAGTTCTTGTTCTGGCAAGCACAAGCTACGGTGCAAAGCTTTCTCTTATGGGAATTCAGCCTTCCGAGGTGATCAAGATAACCTTCGTATTTTTTATGGCATCACTTCTGTGTACCAAGGTGGATTTTCGCAAAGTAGTACTGGCTACGATCGTTGCAGTGATCCATGTAGGGATCCTGGTTCTTTCCAGGGATCTGGGTAGTGCAGTAATCTTTTTTGTCACCTACCTTGTACTGATCTATGTGGCAACCAGAAATCCGAGCTATTTATTTCTGGGACTTGGCGGAGGATGCTTTGGTTCGGTGATCGCATATCATCTTTTTGGACATGTCCGTCAGCGAGTCAGTGCCTGGAAGGATCCGATGGCTGTCTATCAAAATGAAGGTTATCAGATCGTGCAGTCTCTGTTTGCGATCGGAACCGGAGGCTGGTTTGGAATGGGACTTTGTCAGGGCTCTCCGGAGAAGATTCCGGTCGTAAAAAATGATTTTATCTTCAGTGCTATTTGTGAGGAACTGGGTGGCATTTTTGCCATCTGCCTGATTCTTGTATGCACAAGCTTTTTTCTGATGATCGTTACTATTGCACTAAAGATCAGGAATCCGTTTTATAAACTGATCGCACTGGGGCTCGGAACAGAATATGCTTTTCAGGTATTTCTGACCATCGGCGGTGCAACCAAGTTTATTCCAATGACAGGAGTTACACTTCCGCTGGTGAGTTACGGAGGCAGTTCTGTCATGTGTACCATCCTGATGCTTGCGATCATTCAGGGACTGTATATTCTGAGGGAAGATGAGGACGAACAAATTGAAACGCAGCGAAAAGAAACGATTGAAAGAAGAGGAAAGAGAGCAACGCCTGAGAGAAAGAGAAATCGCCAGACTCCGTAGAAAAAAGAACCGGCCTTTAACCTTTGTATCGGCCTTCTTTATATTGATCTTTGTCAGTCTGATCGGATATCTGGTCTATTTTGACGCCATAAAAAGCGAAGATTTTATCAACAGCCCGTACAACACCCGTCAGGATACATTTTCGGACCGGGTAGTACGTGGAAGTATCCAGTCTTCGGATGGTGAGGTCCTGGCACAGACCAATGTGTATGAAGATGGAACAGAAGAGAGAACGTATCCGTTTTCCAATATTTTTGCACATGCAGTAGGATATGATACCAATGGTAAGAGCGGTTTGGAATCGGAAGCAAATTTCCAGCTTCTCACCTCCCATTCATTTTTTCTGGAACAGATGAAAAATGAATTCCTGGGAAAAAAGAATCAGGGTGATACCGTGATCTCCAGTCTGAATGCAGATCTTCAGACAACAGCATACAATTCTCTGGGAGACCGCAGAGGAGCGGTAGTTGTACTGGAGCCATCCACCGGACGTATCCTGGCTATGGTGAGCAAACCGGATTTTGATCCGAACACGATCGCACAGAACTGGGATACCCTTGTTAATGATGAAAGTAACAGCAGCCTTTTAAACCGTGCAACCAATGGAGCTTATCCTCCGGGATCAACATTTAAGATCGTCACGGCACTGGATTATTTCAGACAAAAGGAATCACTGGAGGGATATTCCTATCTGTGTCAGGGAAGTATCACAGTGGATGACCACACGATCCAGTGTTACAATGGTGCAGTACATGGACAGGAGGATTTTTATTCCGCATTTGCACATTCCTGTAACTGTGCATTTGCAGATATGGGACTTGGTCTGGGAGGAGATACTCTGAAAAGTACTGCAGAGGATCTGCTCTTTAATAGGGCGCTTCCGCTGAATTCCTATAAAACCAGTCGCTTTACCCTTGATAAAGATTCTCCGAATGCACTTGTGATGCAGACCTCGATCGGCCAGGGTAACACTCTTGTTTCTCCGATGCATATGGCATTGATCACAAGTGCCATCGCCAATGATGGTGTACTGATGAAGCCAACCATGATCGATAAGATCGTGAATAATTCCGGTGATACGGTCAGGGAAACAGAAAAAACAGAATACAAACGTCTGATGACAAGAAATGAAGCCAATATTCTTGGAAAACTAATGAAAAATGTAGTTGAAAACGGTACGGCTTCCGCATTGAACGGACGAGGATATACTGTTGCCGGAAAGACCGGTTCTGCGGAGTTTGATGAAAATGGCTCCAGTCATTCCTGGTTTGTGGGTTATTCTAATGTAGATGATCCGGATATCGCCATTGCAGTGATCGTGGAAAACGGCGGAACCGGAAGTGAAGCGGCAGTTCCCATTGCGGCCGATGTTTTTGATGCATATTATTTCGATTAAATTGAGAACAGTATCTGCTTCTTGCCCCTTGCCTATAAGGTGAAAAAGAGGTATACTATAGCCAGTGCAAAAGACACACGCATTACAGGAGGATTGCAATATGATAGAAGCAACAAGCTGTGGCGGTGTGGTAATTCATCGGGGTAAGATCCTGGCATTGTATAAATCCTACAGGAACCGTTATGAAGGATGGGTGCTTCCCAAAGGAACTGTAGAAAAAGGAGAGACTTTTGAACAGACTGCTTTACGTGAAGTAATGGAAGAAGCAGGTGTTCGGGCCTCTATCGTGAAATATATCGGTAAGAGCCAGTATAATTTCACCGTTCCGGAGGATGTGGTAATGAAAGAGGTACACTGGTATCTCATGATAGCTGATAATTATCATAGCAAACCCCAGCGAGAGGAATATTTTGTAGATTCCGGATACTATAAGTTTCATGAGATCTATCATCTTCTCCGTTTTTCCAACGAGAAGCATATCGTGGAACAGGCCTATCAGGAGTATCTGGAAATGCGAAGTGAGGGCGTCTGGGCGAAACAGCAGAAGTATTTTTAACAACAGGACAGGGCTGTGTACATACGCAGCCCTGTTTGGCATTATAACGGAGGTGAGGGCAGATTGCTGAAATGGATGAAAAACTATTACATAGGAAATGATGTAAAAAATCCTACTAGAATAAGAACCAGGATCACTGCTGGTAAATTCGTGCCGGATATCTACGTTGTTACTTTGTCTGATAATCCCGGAAATATTTTGGAAATTCTTCCCGCAGGCATGCTTGTACAGCGAAGCGCCAGAGCCACCTGTCCTTTGATCGTTGGAATGGCTAGAGGAAAATCCGGTGCTATACAGATGGTACAGGATATGATCGAACAGGTTTATACCGAAACTGGAAATTTTAAAATAAAAGAATATCTGAAAAACAGGTGAACCAATGCTGCATATATTATGGCTGATAATAAAATGGATATTGATCCTTCTGGGGATTCTGATCGGGCTGATCTTTCTGATCCTGCTGCTTCTTTTATTCTGTCCGATCAGATACAGAGGAAAATTAAAAAAAGACCGTACGGATAGTCTTCGTGAAATACATGCTACCGGTGAAGTGAGCTGGTTGCTTCATATAATATCTGCACAGGTATTCTGGGAGCAGGGCGTTCTGAAAACAAAAATATGTTTTTTAGGGATTCCGTTGAAAAAATTAAAAAATCTGTTTCGTAAAAAAAAGAAACCAAGAGCTCTTTCCAACTCCGGAAATCAAAATGCCAAAAAACAGGCAGAGGCTTCCAGAAGCCATGAAAAGACATCAAAAAACGAAAATCAGAACGATACCGCAGAGTTGCAAATGTCTGAGCCTCAGGAAGATACTGTTGAAGATATAAATGAAATTTTGGAAAATGTAATAATGGAGCCGATATCGATTTCCGAAGAAATATCGGAAGAATCGGAAGATGAAAAGAAGCTTCGGACAAAGATTGCAGATTTAATTTTGAATATAGTGGGAAGAATAAAAACTGCAGTTGGAAATCTGATCCGAATCGTACAGAATTTTCTTGGAATCCCCAAAAGGATTCTGAAAAAAATGCAAAGTCTTGCATTAACAATCCGAAATTTCTGTGATAAGATAAACTGGTGGAAGGAATTTTTAGACCATCCCCGAACCAGAGAGGCTCTTTCCTTTCTGTGGAAAAATGCAAAAAAACTGATTTATCATGTGCTTCCGACAAGGATCACCGGAAAGATCACATTTGGCAATGAAGATCCGGCAGTTACAGGTATGGTATTGGCTGTATTAGGAATGACAATTCCTTTTCATAAAAACAAGATCGAAGTAGCGCCCCTTTTTGATGATGAAAATGTTCTTGAGGGAGAGATCCTGTTAAAGGGAAGGATTTATGGAATTGTAGTTCTCAAAACAGCAGCAGAGCTTTATTTCAATAAAAATATAAAATACGTCATCCACCGATGGAGACATAAGGAGGTAAAACATGGAGAAAGAGAATAATTTCAAAGATACCGTGAATTCATTATTTAAAGGAATGGATGGCTTTGTATCGGCCAAAACAGTGGTTGGCGATGCCATTCATGTAGGTGATACCATTATCCTTCCTCTGGTCGATGTATCCTTCGGCGTGGGAGCCGGAGCTTTTGAAGGGGACAAGAAGAACAATGGCGGCGGAGGTCTTGCCGGAAAGATGTCTCCCTGTGCAGTGCTTGTGATCCAGAATGGAAGCACCAAACTTGTAAACGTAAAAAATCAGGATGGCCTTACCAAGGTTCTGGATATGGTGCCGGATTTTGTGAACCGTTTTGCGCCAGGTGCAGGCAATGCTGAGGATACAGACGGGAAAGAAGAGTAGTATTCCATTTAGATTTCATGCATATACTGTAATAAAAAACAGGAAATGAGCAGACAGGAGTGGGAAAGCTAACTGGTTTTATGCTGTTTTTTATTGGTGTGGGCATGGTTCTTGGTATCCTTATTACAGAGAATTTTATTGTGATCGCAATGGCAGTCATATGTCTGCTGTGCGGATATCATATGTTTTGCAGATAAGCGGGAAGTGTGCACCTGGCATGCTTCCCGCTTGTAATTTATCTGTCTTGAAGATAAAAAAACAGCCCCCGCATTCTACGGGGGCATACGATATTACTTACGCTCTTTCAACTTTTCCGGATCTTAAACAAGAAGTACATACATACATTTTCTTTGCTCCGCCGGCAGTTGTTTTTACTCTGACGGATTTAACGTTAGATTTCCACATTTTGTTGGATCTTCTATGGGAATGACTCACATTGTTTCCGAAATGAGCTCCTTTATCGCAGATTGCACATTTAGCCATGAATAGCACCTCCTTTTATCAACAGTCACCATTTTAACAGATGAATTGCTCTTTTGCAAGCAAAAAAAGGAAATTTATCAAAAATTCTGCAAAGAGTTTTAAGGAAAGTATTCCATACCTCCGGGAACAGGGCGGATCATGTTGGAATTAAGCGTTGTGTGTATGGTTTAGATCAATTTGAAACATAGAAAATTACCTAGTGCGAATTAATTTATCGATTTTTCTTTGGCCT
>NZ_WQQD01000004.1:0-171083 GCF_018785605.1 Blautia sp. MCC270 | reverse complement strand
TTGACCAAGAAACGCAGGTTAAGAATTGATTCAAAGAGTTTGATTAACGATCAACAAGCATGTATGTAGTTTTTAAGGTATAATCCTTAAATTAAATATTCCTCCTTAGCTCAGTCGGTAGAGCATGCGGCTGTTAACCGCAGTGTCGTTGGTTCGAGTCCAACAGGGGGAGCATGGTGCCATAGCCAAGTGGTAAGGCAAAGGTCTGCAACACCTCTATCCCCGGTTCAAATCCGGGTGGCACCTCTTAGAAAGTCCTGGAAAGATGAATTTCCAGGGCTTATTTTTTCTATAAAAATGTACTTGCTGAAGACCGTGAAGACAGACTTCTGGAAGATCGGACAGCATCCTTTCCTGATGCTGTCCGACAGATCAGGAATTTTTTTCCGTAAGCAGGATTCGTTTACGATTATAAACCAGATGAAGATACATGGCATCCTGAGCACGCAAAGCGTCATGCTCTGCAATGGCAGCTGCGATTTCGCGATGTGTTTCAATTGTCTCTTCGTGTAGAGCACCACTGGTTGATTCGACAAATAATGGAATAGAGCTGTTAATTACGGGAATCAGCCGCGGAACAACAACATTTTTGCTGCTCAGCGCGATCGCTGTATGAAATTCAATGTCTTTTTGGGTATGATCCACATGTTTTTTTAATAATGCTTCAACATCATCACAAAGTGTGGTGATTTTTTTTATATCTTTTTTATTGGCGCGGGTGGCAGCCATTGCTGCAATAGAGGGTTCAAGCAGAAAACGGACTTCAAGAAGGTCATGGATCAGCTTCTGCTTGTTGCCGATAAAGGTTAATCCCAGCGGATCCTCCACCATTCCCGGAGATGATGCGATATAGGTTCCGGATCCCTGACGGATCGTCACGATATTTCTGGAAGCAAGAAGCTTCATTGCCTCGCGGACAGAGCTTCTTCCGGCATTCAGACGTTCGGACAGAACCGTTTCATTAGGCAGCTTGTCTCAAGGCTGCAGATTTTCCTTTAAAATAAATGCGATGATGTCTTCCGATAATTTTTGCGGAAGACTTTTTTCTTCTGATGACGAAATCATCATATGAGTTTCTCCATTTCTATTCGTTATTTCTTTTTATATTTTCCTTATATCTATAATAATTCCTTTAAACTATAATGTCAAAACGACAAAATGCACAAAAAATAAGACGATAATTTAGATAAAATTACAGTATTGCGTTTTTGCAAGAATGAATATATTATAAATACATCAGATGAATTGAAACGAAAATAAAGAAAATCAGTACAATTCAAAAGAAAAAACAACAGAAAGGTCAGATGTATTTAACGAAAAGTAAAACATCGGATGAATTAAGGAGGCAAAAGCAGAAAAAATGGAAGAAACAACATTTACAGCAGATCCAATGAGATTGATGCTTGCTGCGGCAGTGGGAATTGTGATCCTGCTGGTGCTGATCATCAAATTTAAACTGCATCCGGTTCTGTCAATGATGATTTCAGCGATCATCATCGGTGCAGGTGCCGGAATGCCACTGGAAATGATCTCAGACACAGTAGAAAAAGGTGTTGGAAAGACATTACAGGGAATCGCACTTCTGGTAGGACTGGGTTCCATGTTCGGCGGAATACTGGAAGTGAGCGGAGGCGCTCAGAGAATAGCGGAAACACTGATCGACAAATTCGGTCAGAAAAAAGCCGGTTGGGCACTGGGACTTACCGGACTGGTGATCGGTACAACCGTATTTTTTGAAGCAGGTGTTGTAGTACTGATCCCACTGGTATTCAGTGTTGCAAAGCAGACAAAAAAATCCACACTGTATTATGCAATCCCACTTCTTTCAGGTCTTGCCAGCGGATATGCTTTTGTACCGCCTTCTGCGGGATCTGTACTGGTTGCCAATGCACTTGGCGTAAACCTGGGAACTATGATCATGGTTGGAGTTCCAACTGCACTGATCTGTATGCTGGTTTCAGGAATTATCTGGGGAAATCTGGTTGGAAACAAAATTTTCACTGAACTTCCGGCCAATGTGGAAGAAATCAAAGATGATGGAAAAGAGTTGCCGCCATTTGGTCTGGTGCTGGGCGTGATACTGATCCCGCTTGTTCTGATCCTTCTCAGTACTGTATCTAAATACATGCCAATTCCGGCAGGAATACAGAGTTTTCTCGGATTTATCGGAAAACCGTTTCTGGCACTGACTATCGCAACGCTTGCAGCAATGTATTTTCTTGGAATCCGTCGTGGCTTTACCGGTGCACAGTTAAAGAAAATACTGGATCATTCACTGAGACCGGTTGGAATGATCCTTCTGGTCATCGCCAGCGGCGGAGTGATCCGATGGATGCTTCAGGATTCCGGCCTTGGAAATATTATCGGACCGGCCCTGGAAAAAAGCGGTCTTCCGCTGATCCTGATCGCGTTTCTGATCGCAATCCTGGTAAGGGCATCTGTGGGAAGCTCCATTGTGGCAATGACCATGGCATCAGGAATCATGGCGACTATGCCGGCAGTAATGGATACAAGCATGCTTTACAGAGCTGCTATGTGCTGTGCGATCTGCGGTGGTGCAACTGCACTGAGTCATGTAAATGATGCCGGATTCTGGCTGGTAAGTACTTTCCTTGAGATTGACGAAAAAACGACATTAAAATCCTGGACGATCATGGAAACACTGATCGGTGTTACAGCACTTGTTGTAGGCTTTGTTATTTCAATTTTTGCATAGGAGGAAGAGCGTAATGATAAAGATACCGGTTTATTTAAGAGACATGTATGATGCAAAGCATCTTGTACAGGCTGCATCCGGCTGCCGGAAGGATGTGGAACTGATCTGTGGAAGATATGTCGTAGATGCAAAGTCCATACTGGGAGTATTCAGCCTTCCTACATTTAATAATGTGGAAATCGGAGCAGAAGAAGAGGATGTAAAGGAACTTAGAGAAAAGCTGGAAAATCTGAATCTGATCAGAGAATAGGAAATGGAGGAAAAAATCATGAAGTTAGTAAGTCAGGAAATGAGAAAGCTTGCACCGGAGCTTGATCCGCTGCGCCTTGGAACAGGATGGAAAAAAGAAGATCTGGGAAAGGTTCAGGTCATGGTGGAAAGCACTTATGGTGACAGCCATCCGGGAAGCGGACACCTGAACATCCTTGTGGAAGAAGTTCGTAAAGGAATCGCAGAAGAAGGTGGTTTTGGTGCACGCTATAACTGTACCGATATCTGTGATGGTGAAAGCCAGGGAACAGACGGAATCAACTACAGCCTGGCAAGCCGTGAAATGATCGCAAACATGATCGAGATCCATGCAAATGCAACACCATTTGATGCCGGTGTATATCTTTCAAGCTGTGACAAGGGTGTACCTGGAAATCTGATCGGACTTGCAAGAGTAAATATCCCTTCCGTATTTGTTCCGGGCGGAACCATGAATGCGGGACCTGAGATGTTGACCCTTGAGCAGCTGGGAATGTACAGTGCAAAGTTTGAGCGTGGAGAGATCAACGAAGAGAAGCTTGACTGGGCAAAATGCAATGCTTGCCCAAGCTGTGGAGCCTGCTCCTTTATCGGAACAGCTTCAACAATGCAGATCATGGCAGAGGCACTTGGACTTACACTTCCTGGTACAGCTCTGATGCCGTCAACAAGCCCGGATCTTCTTGCTTTCGCAAGAGAGGCAGGAAGACAGGCAGTAAGGATCGCACAGATGGAAAATATGCGTCCTTCTGATATCGTAACTATGGACAGCTTTGAGAATGCGATCCTTGTACACGCTGCAATCTCCGGAAGTACAAACTGTCTGCTTCACATTCCGGCGATCGCACATGAGTTTGGCATTGAGATCACAGGTGATACCTTTGACAGACTGCACAGAAATGCAAGATATCTTCTGGATGTACGTCCTGCAGGACGCTGGCCTGCTGAGTGCTTCTATTATGCAGGTGGTGTACCGGCGATCATGGAGGAGATCAAGGAACATCTCCATCTGGATGTTATGACAGTTACAGGAAAGACTCTCGGAGAAAACCTTGAGGAGCTGAAGAACAACGGATTTTATGAGAAATGCGACAAATGGCTTCAGGAATTTAACAAACGTTACAATGTAAACCTTACAAAGGAAGATATCATCCGTCCATATGACAAGGCAATCGGAACCGACGGAAGCATCGCTGTTCTCCGTGGAAACCTTGCACCTGAGGGAGCTGTGATCAAACACACCGCATGCCCGAAGGAAATGTTCAAATCCGTTCTCCGCGCAAGACCGTTCGACAGTGAAGAGGAGTGTCTGGATGCAGTTCTGAAGCATAAGGTTCAGAAAGGTGATGCAGTATTCATCCGTTACGAGGGACCAAAGGGAAGTGGAATGCCGGAGATGTTCTACACATCTGAGGCAATCAGCAGTGATAAAGAGCTTGGAAAGAGTATCGCACTGATCACAGACGGACGTTTTTCCGGAGCATCTACAGGCCCTGTTATCGGACACTGCAGCCCTGAGGCTGTTGACGGTGGCCCAATCGCACTTGTTGAGGAAGGCGACCTTATTGAGATCGACGTTATGGAAAGAAAGCTGAACATCATCGGAATCGCAGGCGAAAGAAAGTCAATGGAAGAGATCGACCAGATCCTTGCCGAGAGACGTAAAAACTGGAAGCCAAGAGAACCAAAATACAAAAAAGGTGTGCTGAGACTTTTCAGTGAGCATGCTGCAAGCCCAATGAAGGGAGCCTATCTGGAGTATTGATCATGAAACATAAATTTATTACTCTCGGCGAGATCATGCTGCGTCTGACACCGCCGGATTATGAAAAAATCAGAACAGCAACAACCTTTGAGGCAAGATACGGGGGAAGCGAGGCGAATGTCGCCCTTTCCCTGGCAAATCTTGGAATAGATGCTTCATTTTTTACAGTAGTTCCGGATAACAGTCTTGGAAAAAGTGCTGTACGTATGATGAGAAGCAATGATGTGAACTGTGACAGTGTGGTTTATTCCACAGAGGAAGAAACTCCGACACACCGTCTTGGAACTTATTATCTGGAGACAGGTTACGGGATCCGCCCCAGCAAGGTAGTTTATGACAGAAAGCACAGCGCTTTTTCCGAGTATGACTTCAGCAAAACAGATGTGAAAAAACTGCTGGAAGGATATACATGGCTGCATCTGAGCGGGATCACCCCTGCTCTTGGAACAAAATGCAGGGATCTGATCTTAAACTGCCTGAAGGCAGCAAAAGAAATGAACATGACCGTAAGCTTTGACGGAAATTTCAGAAGTACGCTGTGGACCTGGGAAGAGGCCAGAGATTTCTGTACACTTTGTCTTCCATATGTAAATGTCCTTTTCGGGATCGAGCCGTACCATATCTGGAAAAATGAAGAAGACCACAGTGCAGGGGATGTAAAGGATGGAATCCCGTTTCAGCCGGATTTTGAACAGCAGGAAAAAGTGTTCCGGGCATTTGCGGACAGATATCCGAATATAAAATGCATTGCAAGACATGTCCGTTTTGCACATAGCTGCAGTGAAAACAGTCTTATGGCATATCTCTGGTTAAACGGAAAGACTTACGAAAGCAAGCGCCTGACCTTCCACATTCTTGATCGTGTCGGTGGCGGAGATGCATTTGTAAGTGGGATCATCTATGGCCTTATGAATGAGTATACACCGGAAGATACCGTGAATTTCGGTGTTGCTGCCAGTGCTGTGAAGCATACGATCCATGGTGATGGAAACATTACCGATGATGTATCTATGATCAGACATGTGATGGAAATGAACTTTGATATAAAAAGATAAAAAGGAAGGGAAATTCAGATGAAAGAGATAGCAGAAAAATTTCAGAAATTTGGTGTGGTTCCGGTTGTAGTGCTGGAAGATACAAAAGATGCAGTACCGCTGGCAAAGGCTCTGGTTGAGGGCGGCCTTCCATGTGCAGAGGTGACATTCCGCACAGAAGCAGCAGAAGAGTCTATCCGTCTCATGGCAGAGCAGTTCCCGGAAATGCTTGTGGGAGCAGGTACCGTACTTACAACAGAACAGGTAGACGCGGCTGTTGGCGCCGGAGCAAAATTTATCGTAAGCCCGGGCTTTGATCCTAAGATCGTAGACTATTGTCTGGAAAAAGACATTCCTGTTTTCCCGGGATGTATCACACCATCTGAGGTTGCACAGGCAGTGAAAAGAGGTCTTAAGGTAGTAAAATTCTTCCCGGCAGAACCGGCAGGCGGAATTTCAATGATCAAGGCTATGGCAGCTCCTTATACAGGAATCCGGTTTATGCCTACCGGCGGGATCAATGCGAAAAACCTTGAGGACTATCTTTCCTGTGACAAAATCCTCTGCTGCGGCGGAAGCTGGATGGTAAAAGGAGATCTTGTGAAGGCAGGAGAATTTGACAAAATAAGAGAACTGACAGCAGAAGCAAAAAAGCTTGCGGATTCCATAAGAAAGTAATCAAACTTAATACACATATTCAATAAAAAAAGCAGAACCCTGCACAACCAGGCAGAGTTCTGCTTTTTTGTCAATTATTGTGAAAATAGATCAATGAAGCAGGATCGGCAGAAGCTTTTTCCGCTTCAGCTGCCAGATCAGCTGCAGGATCGGCAGAAGGTTTCCGAAGATCCATTCGGTAAAGATAAAAGATTCCACCGAAGAAACCGGGAATCAGTCCGGCGTATCCACCGGCACATAAGATCACAGTCAGCTTCACCATCAGTTCTGTCTGAAGTTCCAGACAAACAAGTAATCCTGCAAGAATTCCGGCTGCACTCCATCCAGCTGTCAAAAGTGCAAGAAAAACAGCTGGCGCAGGGGCCTTTTTTAAATTTTGATCTAAGTGATTCCACAGTGCTTTATACATAATCCATTCCTCCTGTTTTGCTGGAATTATACTTCTGCTGTTGTCAGCAACAGTCAGCCATAATATTGATTTCCTTTATCTGTCTGTATTATAGAAAAGAAATGTAAAATACAAATGCGCAGGAATGAAAAATCTTTGTAAAATATAAGTAGAAATTGCATTTTGAATTAAGAACCGATATACTTATAAATATAGTTATTGATAATATTCGATCACAGCCGAAAACATTTTTCTACAGCTGTGATACGTGAGTGAGAGAATTAAAAGGGGGCAGATAAAAGCCCCCTGAAATCATATAGAGAGTAAAGAGGAGGGGTGGAAATGGAGCATACGGAAGAATATGTGAAGCTGGAGAATGTATCCAAAATCTATGGATCAAAAGAAGTGAAGATCATAGCTGTGGATGAGATCAGCTTCCGGATAAAAAAAGGAGAATTTGTGGTTGTGGTAGGACCAAGCGGTGCCGGAAAGACAACGGTGCTGAATATCCTGGGCGGAATGGATAAGGCCACATCCGGCAATGTCTGGATCGATGGAAAAAATATCGCAAAATATACAGACCGGCAGCTGACCGGATACCGACGGGAGGATATTGGATTTGTATTCCAGTTTTATAATCTGGTGCCAAATCTGACTGCATTGGAGAATGTGGAGCTTGCTCTTCAGATCTGTAAGGATCCTCTGGATGCTAGGACAGTTCTGGAGGAAGTAGGGCTG
The DNA here is from genome assembly GCF_018785605.1 of Blautia sp. MCC270. Lineage (NCBI taxonomy): Bacteria > Bacillati > Bacillota > Clostridia > Lachnospirales > Lachnospiraceae > Blautia > Blautia sp. MCC270. The sequence continues at coordinate 163,515 of NZ_WQQD01000004.1, read as the reverse complement.
AGGGAGAGACTAACCAATTTTCCGGCACAGTTATCCGGCGGTGAGCAGCAGAGAGTTTCCATAGCCAGAGCGCTGGCGAAGAATCCAAAGCTTCTGCTCTGTGATGAACCTACAGGAGCGTTGGATTATCAGACCGGCAAGGCAATCCTGAAGCTCCTTCAGGATACCTGCAGGGAACGGGGCATGACGGTTATTGTCATTACTCACAACTCTGCATTGACACCTATGGCCGACCGTGTGATCAAGATCAAAAACGGCAAGGTTTCCAGGATGACTGAAAATGCACATCCCACACCAGTGGAAGAGATTGAATGGTAGGTGACGGAATGAAGGCATTACACAAAGATTTCTGGATGGAGATCCGGAAAAGTAAAGCACGTTTTATCTCGATCTTTCTGATCGTGGCACTGGGTGTTGCATTTTTTTCCGGGATCCAGGCGTCTTCTCCGGATATGAGATATTCAGGAGATGCTTATTATGAAGCAGCAAAGCTGATGGATCTGAAGATCCAGGGAACCCTGGGACTGACTCAGCGTGATGTAAAAGCGGTATCGGATATTGACGGTGTGGAACTGGCTGAGGGCAGCTACTCTACGGATGTTATGAGTGGAGAGGACGATGCCAGGAAGGTTCTTCATCTGGAATCTATCAGCAGCAATTTTAATCTACTTACAGCAGATGAAGGAAGGATACCGGAAAAAAGCGGCGAGATTTTTCTGGACAAGCCATTTGCAAAGAATCGGGGGTATAAAATCGGGGATACCATATCTGTCAGTGAGGATGGAGACAGTGAGCTTCTGAAAAAAACAACCTATACAGTTGTGGGAATCGGAAGCAGCCCTCTTTATATTTCATTTAACAGAGGAAATACGACTCTTGGATCCGGTGAGGTCAGCGGCTTCGGATACATTCTTCCTGAGGATTTTGAACAGGAAGCTTTTACCCAGATCTATATTATGGTTCATGAATCTGGGGATGTGATCAGCTATACCGATGCTTACGACAATCTTATCAGGAAAATACAGAAGCGTGTGGAAGGCATCGAAAAAGAACAGTGCAGTCTGCGCTACGATGAGATCGTCGCAGAAGCCAATGAAAAACTGAATGATGCCAGAAAAGAGCTTGAGGACGGAAAGAAGGAATCAGAGGAAAAACTTGGCGACGCGAAGAAAAAGCTGGATGATGGGCAGAAGAAGTATGAGGATGGAAAAAAAGAGTACGAAGATGGAAAACAGCAGCTCAGTGATGCAAAAAAGGAGCTGACCGATGGAAAACAGCAGCTTGCTGACGGAAGAAAACAGATTGAAGATGGATGGTCTCAGCTTAACAGCGCAAAACAGCAGGTGGAAGACGGTCTGTCCCAGTTAAATGCTGCCAGATCCCAGCTTGCTGACTCCGAAGCACAGATAAATGAGAAGCAGTCAGAGCTGACTGCCGGATATGAACAGCTGACTGCCGCAAAACAGCAGGTAAGTGACGGTGAGGCCCAGCTCCGGGAAGCGGAGAAAACACTGGAAAGCAAACAGGCTGAGCTTGACAGTGGAAGAGAACAGTTGGAAACGGGAAAGAATACGATCAAAGAAACAAAGGCTGCTCTCACCAGTCAGAAAGAACAGTGTGAGGCAGGACTTGTACAGGTTTCTGAGGGCGAATCCCAGATCAGTTCCAGTGAAGAAGCCCTTTCCGGGCAGCAGGCACAGCTGGATGAATTGACCAGCCAGAAAGAGGCATTAAGCAGTCAGGCGGCGGAGCTGCAGGCGCAGTATGACGCCGGTGCGGAAGCAGGAAAAAACCAGGAAGAGCTGGCGGAGCTTTCCACGCAGATCCAGACATTAAATGGCCAGATCAGTGCAATGGAAGAACAGATAAATGCCGGCCAGGCACAGCTCGACGGGGCACAGTCAGAGCTTACAGCGAAAAAATCAGAGCTGGCCCAGACAAGAGCTACCTTGGAGAGCAGCCTTGGTCAGATCAATGAGGGCTTCAGCCAAATCAAGGAACAGGAAGAGACACTTTCCCAGACAGAAGCACAGCTGAACGCAGGCCAGGAAGAACTGGATAAAGGGAAAAAAGAGCTGGAAACAAAGAAAGCTGAGCTTTCAGCGGCAAAAGAAGAAATTACGGCAAACCAGGCAACTCTGGATGATGGCCAGAGTCAGCTGGATTCGGCCAGAGCCCAGCTCAGCGCAGGGCGGCAGCAGCTGGAGGAAAAGCAGGCACAGTTAAATGCAGGACAGGCAGAGATCCAGACAAATACGGAAAAGCTTACCAGCAGTCAGGCAGAACTGGATGAAAATGAACAGAAGCTCCTGGATGGTGAAAAAGAGATCCGGGAAAATGAACAGAAATTAAAAGACGCCAAAAAAGACCTGGAGGACGTAAAAAAGAAGCTTTCCGATGGAAAGAAAGAATATCAGGACGGCAAAAAAGAAGCCGATGACAAAATTGCGGAAGCCCAGCAGAAGATCGAGGATGCCCAGAAAGAGGTGGATGATATTGAAACACCGGAGTGGATCGTCACGGACCGCAATGACCTTCCAGAATATTCGGATTTTGGTGATAACGCAGAGCGACTGAAAAACATCGGAAAGGTTTTCCCGATGATATTCTTCCTTGTAGCGGCTCTGATCAGTCTTACCACGATGACACGAATGGTGGAGGAACAGCGAACCCAGATCGGAACTATGAAAGCGCTGGGATACGGAAAAGCATCCATTGCATCCAAGTATCTCAGCTACGCATTTCTGGCTACAGTAGGCGGAAGTATCGCAGGAGTACTTTTCGGAGAAAAGGTTCTTCCGTATATCATTATCCAAGCCTATGGGATCATGTACTGGAATATTGGCGATCACATGCAGCTGGATTATGAGTTACAATATGCACTGATCGCTTCCGGAGCAGCAGTGATCTGTACTATGGGTGCCACACTTTTTTCCTGCGCAAAAACCCTGGCAGAAACACCGGCATCTTTGATGCGTCCGCCTGCACCGAAAGAAGGAAAACGGATCCTTATTGAACGGATCAGCTTTATCTGGAAGCATCTGAGCTTTTCCTGGAAATCATCCATGCGAAACCTTTTCCGTTATAAAAAGCGTCTTTTTATGACCATTTTCGGAATTGCAGGAAGCATGGGACTGATGCTTGTAGGATTCGGACTTTATGATTCCATTATGGATATTGCAATTCTCCAATATGACCAGATCCAGCACTATGATGCCATGGTGATCAATGATGAGGATGCCACAGACAGTCAGGAAAAGGATCTTCTGAAATTTCTGGACGGAAACAGCGAGATCGATCACTATACCCGTGTGCAGCTCACCAAGATGACGGCTCCAAAAGAAAAGGGAAGTGTCAGTATCTATGTGTATGTTCCGGAAAATACGGAAAATTTTAAAGAGGATGTAACATTGCGTGACAGAAAGTCCCACGAGCAGTATGAGCTTACCGATGATGGAGCGGTGATCTGTGAAAAAACGGCTTCTCTTATCGGTGTGAAAGCAGGAGACAAGATCATCCTGGAGAAAGACAACAGAAAGTATAAAGTAAAGATCACTGCTGTCACAGAGAACTATATGGGACATTACGTTTACATGACCCCACCCTGCTATGAAAAAACATTCGGAGAGAAACCGGAATATTCAAGTACAGTATATACTATGAAAGAGGATGCAGAGAGTGATCTGGAAACTCTTGGAAATGCGATCCTGAAATATCCGGCAGCTTTAAGTATCAGCTATACAAGCAGCACAGCAGGTCAGGTAGAGCGAATGCTGGGATCCCTCGGAGCGGTGATCTGGGTCCTGATCATTTCTGCCGGAATGCTGGCATTTGTGGTACTGTATAATCTGAACAACATCAATATCACAGAGCGGCAGAGAGAGCTTGCAACATTGAAGGTCCTGGGATTTTATGATGGCGAGGTTTCCCAGTATGTATTCCGGGAAAATATCCTGCTGTCTTTCATAGGGATCCTGGCAGGCGCAGTGTTCGGAATCCTCCTTCACCGGTATGTGATCACAACCGTTGAGGTAGATGCGGTAATGTTCGGAAGAAATATCAAGCCAATAAGCTTTGTTTACAGTGGAATCATTACCTTTGGGTTCTCCATGTTTGTAAATATGGTGATGCATTTTAAGCTGAAAAAGATCAATATGGTAGAGTCACTGAAAAGCGTGGAATAAAATAATGAAATGCCAGAAAGATCTTCGTATCCGGAAATATGTGAAATCCCAGGAAAAGCAGGCCTCTGTCTTGACAAAAAAAGAAAATTTCATTATAGTAGGAACATGGCAAAGGCGTTGAATAAGAGGAGTATGCAGATCTACGCTGACAGAGAGAAATGCACAGACGCAAGAGAAGCGCAGGCTGAAAGGCATTTTCAGATGGAGGACTGCAGAAGGTAGCTTAGGAGCCGGGAAACTGAAAGCAGAAATGCAGAACGGATGCAGATGCTGCTGTGTAGGTTTTCACGTACCCCGCGTTAAGGGACAAGAGATAGACGGGAATAACAGATGTTTTTTCCGGATAATGAAGGTGGTACCGCGAGAATGATCGCCCTTCGCACATTAGTTATTGGCTTTTGTGTGGAGGGCGTGTTTTTTCTTGCAGAAAACAGGAGCATTTTAGGGTTCCTATAATCAGAAAGATTCAGGAGGAAAACATGAGCAAAGAACTTGCAAAGACTTATGATCCCAAGGGTATTGAGGATCGTCTGTACAAAAAATGGATGGATAACGGATACTTCCATGCAAAAGTTAATCCAGACAAAAAACCTTTTACAATTGTAATGCCGCCGCCCAATGTAACCGGACAGCTGCATATGGGACATGCACTGGATGAGACCATGCAGGATATCCTGATCCGTTTCAAAAGAATGCAGGGCTATGAGGCTCTCTGGCAGCCGGGAACTGACCATGCAGCCATCGCTACAGAGGTTAAGGTAACAGAGAAACTTCGTAAGGAAGGGATTGATAAGAACGAGATCGGCCGTGACGAATTTATGAAACATGCCTGGGCATGGAAAGAGGAGTACGGCGGAAAGATCATCAACCAGCTGAAAAAGCTGGGAGCATCTGCAGACTGGGAGCGTGAGCGCTTTACCATGGATGAGGGCTGCTCCAAGGCTGTTCAGGAAGTATTTATCCGCCTTTATGAGAAAGGCTATATCTACAAAGGCTCCAGGATCATCAACTGGTGTCCGGTATGCCAGACCTCTATTTCTGATGCAGAGGTTGTACATGAGGACCAGGACGGATTTTTCTGGCACATCAATTATCCCATCGTAGGTGAGGAAGGACGTTTTGTTGAGATCGCGACCACTCGTCCGGAGACACTTCTCGGCGATACAGCAGTTGCTGTAAACCCGGAGGATGAAAGATATAAAGACCTTGTAGGAAAGATGCTGAAGCTTCCTCTTACAGACAGAGAGATCCCGGTTATTGCCGATGAGTATGTTGACAAGGAATTCGGAACAGGCTGCGTTAAGATCACACCGGCACACGACCCCAACGACTTTGAGGTTGGACGCCGTCATAACCTTGAGGAGATCAACATCTTAAATGATGATGCCACCATCAACAGTCTTGGCGGAAAATATGCAGGTATGGACCGTTACGAGGCACGTAAGGCCATGGTAGAGGACCTGAAGGAGCAGGGACTTCTTGTAAAGGTTGTTCCGCACAGCCACAGTGTTGGTACCCATGACCGCTGCGGTACAACGGTAGAGCCGATGATCAAACCACAGTGGTTTGTAAAAATGGACGAAATGGCAAAAGCTGCTATCAAAACTCTGGACGACGGAAACCTTCAGTTTGTTCCGGCACGTTTTGACAAGACTTACCTGCACTGGCTGGAGAATATCCGTGACTGGTGTATTTCCCGTCAGCTTTGGTGGGGACACAGGATCCCGGCTTATTACTGCGATGAGTGCGGTGAGATGGTGGTTGGAAGAGAGATGCCGGAGAAATGCCCGAAATGCGGATGCACACATATGCATCAGGATGAGGACACTCTGGATACCTGGTTCAGTTCCGCACTGTGGCCGTTCTCCACACTTGGATGGCCGGATAAGACACCGGAGCTTGAGTATTTCTATCCTACAGATGTTCTGGTAACCGGATATGATATCATCTTCTTCTGGGTTATCCGTATGGTATTCTCCGCACTGGAGCAGACCGGTGAGACACCGTTCCACCATGTACTGATCCACGGTCTGGTACGTGACTCACAGGGACGTAAGATGAGTAAGTCTCTTGGAAACGGTATCGATCCGCTGGAGGTTATCGACAAATACGGCGCAGATGCCCTTCGTCTGACACTGATGACAGGTAATGCACCTGGAAATGATATGCGTTTCTACTGGGAGCGTGTAGAATCCAGCCGTAACTTTGCAAATAAGATCTGGAATGCTTCCCGTTTCATTATGATGAACCTGGAGGGCAAGACAGTAACAGCGCCGGAAGACCTGAACGCACTGTGCAACGAGGATAAATGGATCCTTTCCAGACTGAACACAGTGATCCGTGATGTTACTGAGAATATGGATAAATATGAGCTTGGAATTGCCGTACAGAAGGTCTATGATTTCCTGTGGGATGAGCTCTGTGACTGGTATATCGAGATGGCAAAGGTAAGACTGTGGAAGGCAGAGGAAAACCCGGCAGCAGCAAACGATGCACTGTGGACACTCCGCACTGCGCTGACACAGGGACTGAAGCTTCTTCATCCGTTCATGCCGTTTATCACAGAAGAGATCTACTGCACACTGCTTCCGGAGGAAGAGTCCATCATGATCTCCGACTGGCCGGTATACAAAGACGAGATGGATTTTGCAGATGCTGAGAAAGCAGTTTCAAGCTTCCAGGAGGTTGTACGTGGAATCCGTAACACCAGAAACGAGATGAACGTACCGCAGAATAGAAAGACCAATATCTACATCGTAGGCAAGGATGCAGAGTGCTGTGCACGTTTTGAGTCCTGCAAGAAATCCTTTACAAACCTTGCGTTTGCAAAAGAGATCCACGTACAGCAGGATAAGAACGGAATCGGTGAGGATGCGGTATCCATCGTTGTGGCAGACGGTGTGGTTTATCTGCCGCTGGAGGATCTGATCGACCGTGAAAAAGAAATCGAACGTCTCACAAAAGAGCAGGAGCGACTTACAAAAGAAATCGCACGCTGCGAGGGAATGCTGAACAATCCGAATTTTGTGAACAAGGCACCTGCAGCCAAGGTAGAGGCAGAGAAGGAGAAACTTGAGAAATACAAAGAGATGAAAGAGAAAGTGAACCTGCAGTTAACACAGATGGTGAAATAACGAAGGAGTGTTTTAATGAAGTGGTGTAACTTTTTCAATAAGATTTCGCTGATACTTCAGGCTCTGGGCTGTGCAGTCCTGTACTTTGTGATCGAGGCCATATGCAGGCACTCGTTCACAGAGGCGTGGACCTACATGACCACAAGGCCGCTTGTATTTGCTTATAATGCAGCGTTTATCTTTACGACGATGCTGATTGTTTATCTCTTCCGAAAGAGAATTTTCTGGCGTATCTTTGTGGGCAGCTTATGGCTGTTTCTGGGAATCGTAAACGGTGTGCTTCTTCTCAACCGTGTCACACCGTTTACAGGACCGGATGTGAAGAATCTGACAGATGGTCTCAGTATTGCAAAAAAATATCTGACCCATACCCAGATGACCATAGGTGCAGTTCTTCTGGGAATTGCGGTTCTAATCCTTCTGATCATCCTGATAAGGTCGCCGAAGTACAGAGGCAAGCTGAAATATAAGGTGAATATTCCACTGGTCCTGGTTGGGGTTCTTGCATTTGGAGGAATCACACAGCTTGCTCTGGAAAAAAGAGTTCTTTCCAATTATTTTGGAAATATTGCCATAGCTTATGAGGATTACGGATATCCTTACTGTCTGGCAACGACGATCTTTAATACCGGAATCAGTGCCCCGAGAGATTATTCCAAAAGCGAGATCAAAAGGATCGAGAAGTCGGAAGAAAATCTTCCGGAAACGAAAGAAGGCAGTCATCCGAATATTCTGTTTTTGCAGCTGGAGTCCTTTTTTGATCCTACGCTGGTAAATTATCTGGAGCTGTCAGAAGATCCTATTCCGAATTTCAGAAAGCTGATGAAGGAGTATTCCTCCGGATATTATAAGGTACCTTCCGTAGGAGCTGGAACCGCAAATACTGAGTTTGAATCCATTACCGGAATGAGCCTTCATTATTTTGGACCGGGTGAATATCCGTACAAGAGTATCCTTAAGGAAACTACCTGTGAGAGCGCACCGTATGTTCTGAAGAATCTGGGCTATACTGCTCATGCAGTACATAACAATGAGGCGAATTTCTACGGAAGAAGAAGCATTTTTCCGAATCTGGGATTTGATACCTTCACTTCGGCAGAGTACATGAAGGATGAAAATCAGAAGAACCCGTTGGGCTGGACCAAGGACAGTGTCCTCACCGATGAGATCGTCAAGTGTCTGGATTCCACAGAAGGACCTGATTATGTATATACTATTTCCGTGCAGGGACATGGAGATTATCCTTCAGAACCGGTACTGGAAAATCCGGAGATCACAGTTTCCGGGGCACCTACTGACGAGCTGAATAATAAGTGGGAGTATTATGTAAATCAGATCCATGAGATGGATAATTTTGTCAAAGAGCTGACTGACAGGCTAGCAGATTATCCGGAGGATGTGGTACTGGTCATGTATGGTGATCATCTGCCGACCATGGGACTGACCGTGGAGGATGTGGAGAATAAATATCTGTTCCAGACAGAGTATGTGATGTGGGATAATTTCGGACTTAAGAAAAAGAAAGAAAATCTTGCGGCATACCAGATGGCAGCAGAGGTTATGGACCGTGCAGGTATCCATGAGGGAAATGTTTTCAAGTATCATCAGGCAAGAAGAAATACCAAAAATTATCAGGTGGATCTGGAGACCCTGCAGTACGATCTTCTCTACGGAAAGCAGTATACATATGACGGAGCGAATCCTTTTGAGCGGACAAAGATGCGTATGGGAATCTATGATACCACGCTGGATTCCATTCAGGTTGTGTCTGAGACGGATCACACCTATTATATCCAGGGAACAAACTTTACGCCGTCCAGCCAGGTGAAGATCAACGGAGAATGGTATGATACGGTTTACGTGAATCCTACCAAGCTGATCATTACCGGAAAGGAACTGGATGATTTTGACCGGCTCTCGGTAGTGCAGCGAAGCAACAGTTCCACAAGAAAGGCCATGACAAAGAGCCATGACCGGGCGGTTTATGCGCTGCTCGCTGACAGCAAGTGGAAGCTTGACAGTGAAAAGAGCAGTTCTGATACAGGGTCAATGGAGGAAACGGATACAGCGTTAGAAACGGAATCCACAGAAGATTCCGGTGAAGAAAACAGTACAGACAACCAGTAAATGGCATAGAAAAGATACTCCGATACAAAAAATGTCGGATAAAATATTACGATTAGGACTGGACATCTTCCACCACTATTATATAATGGTATCGTAACGAACAGGAGGGGAGAAGCTTTTCTCCCCAAAAGTTCTTTACGAATACATTATAGATAAGTGATGGTTTTTTTTATGAATTACGAAGAAGCAGTTGCGTATATTGAAGATATACCGAGATTTACTACTAAGAACAGCCTGGACCATACCAGAGAATGCTTAAGAAGACTTGGAGATCCGCAGAGGAAATTCCGTGTGATCCATGTGGCAGGAACCAACGGAAAGGGAAGTACCTGTGCTTTTATCACATCGGTCCTTCGGGAAGCAGGATATTCCTGCGGACTTTTTACATCTCCTCATCTGGTGGAGATCAACGAGCGTTTTCAGATCAACGAGGAAGTGATCGATGACGATACTTTCCTTCGTGCTTTTGAAAAAGTTAAAAAGCTTTCCGATGAGCTGGTTGCGGAGGGAAGCTATCATCCCACCTATTTTGAGACACTCCTTCTGATGGGAATGGTGATCTTTGCAGAAGCCGGCGTGGATTATGTAACACTGGAGACCGGTCTTGGCGGACGTCTGGATGCAACCACTGCTGTGGAGGATCCGGCAGCCTGTGTGATCACATCCATCAGCCTCGATCATATGCAGTATCTTGGAAATACAGTTTCCGAGATCGCAGGAGAGAAGGCAGGGATCATGGTGCCGGGTGTTCCGGTGATCTACGATGGAAATGATCCGGATGCGGCCGGAGTGATGCGTGAGCATGCAGAGAAGCTGGGATGTCCATATTATGAGCTGAAACGGGAAGACACAGAGATCCATAAGATCACAAAGGACGGAATCCGATTTTCTCTTAAGGACGAGACATATGGCGATACCGTATTTGATATACCGTTTATCGCCCGTTATCAGGTTATGAATGCAGCTCTTGCGGTGAAAACCATTCAGGTACTGGAAGATCAGATTCCGGTATCTCTGGAGGCTCTGAAGGCTGGTATGGCAAAAACACGCTGGCAGGGAAGGATGGAAACGGTTCTTCCGGGTGTGATCGTAGATGGCGCACATAACGAAGACGGTGTTGAGAAGTTTGTAGAGACAGCAGAACATTTCCAGAAGGAATTTCCTCTGACTCTGCTGTTTTCCGCAGTGGATGACAAGGACTATACGGATATGATCCGCACGATCTGTAGCAGGATCCGTTTTCGACATGTGATCGTCACACAGGTAGGCGGATACCGCAAAGTTCCAGTAGAAGAGCTTGCGGAGATCTTCCGTGAAGACGGAGTACCGGAAGTGGAAGCAATAGAGGATGTTCCAGCAGCTTTTGAACGGGCAGTAAAGGAAAAAGGTGAGGATGGAATGCTGTTCTGTGTAGGATCCCTTTATCTGGTCGGTGAGATCAAGGCTGTGATCAGGAGGAAAAAATTATGATCGATTACGAAGAGGAACTGAAGAAATTTGAACCATGTCTGGATGTGGCAGATGTAGAAGGTGTCATTTATGACCGGGAGATCACAGATATCATGGATGTACTCCAGGAGATGCTGCGTGAGGTCAAGAGCAACAGACGTGTAAGATAAGGAGAAGTGGATGAACTGCATAAACTGTGGAGCGTTCCTGACGGATACAGATCTGGATTATTGTCCGCACTGTGGAGCCAATGTACTGATCCAGAAGAAGGTGGATTATCTTTCCAAGCTTTATTATAATCAGGGGCTGGAAAAAGCCAGCATCCGGGATCTGTCCGGGGCGATCAGCTGTCTGAAGCAAAGTCTTGCTTATGACAAACGGAATATCCGTGCAAGAAATCTTCTTGGTCTTGTATATTTTGAGACCGGTGAGGTGGTTGCCGCACTGAGTGAGTGGGTCATCAGCAAGAATATCCAGAAGAACCGAAATCTGGCTTCAGAATATATTGCCAGGCTTCAGGCAAACCAGAACAAACTGGAAACAATCAACGAAAGCATCAAGAAATATAACAATGCCCTCGCCATGTGTAGGGAAGGCCATGAGGATATGGCGGCCATCCGCCTGAAAAAGATCCTGTCCCAGAATCCCAAGCTGATCAAGGGGTATCATCTTCTTGCTCTGATCCAGATGAAGAATCAGGAGTGGAATAAGGCGAGAAGAACCCTGAAAAAAGCAGCCAGGATCGACAAGACCAATACCACCACACTTCGTTTCCTGCGTGAAGTTGACGAGCAGACGGGTGTTACCACAAAGATGGAAAAACGGCGTAAGGGCTTGTTTGGAAATGAAAAAAATGAGAATGATAATATTTCAGGAGAAATCGTTGTAAGGCCGTCGTCTTATAAAGAAAGATCAAAGATATCACTTTTCTTTACCACGGTACTTGGATTTGCGGCAGGGGCGGCAGCATTCTGGCTCCTTGTACTGCCGGCTGTGAAACAGGATATTTACAGGCAGGCCAATCAGCAGATCATACAGTACAGTGATTCTCTTTCCAGCCAGAGCGTGGAGCTTACCAAAGCTCAGGGAGAAGCTGCCCAGTCCAGTGATACGGCAGATGCAGTTGCCAAGCAGGCAGAGGAAGAGCAGAAACGCAGTCAGAGCTATGAGGCTTTGTTTAATGCATATACTGCCATGCAGCAGGAGGATTTGGATACAGCGGCGCTGGAACTACAGAAGGTATATGTGGATACACTGTCAGATTCTGCAAAGGGGATTTACAGTACTATCAGCGGAAAGACCGGTGTAAGCGGGATCGAGAGCGGAGCTTCTGGCGGAACGTCCAGTGCTGACAGCAGCACAGATGGAACAGCTGAAGCTGGAGTGGATGCCGCAGCTTCGGCGGGAGAAGATGCACAGAGCCCTGACGGAGATTCCGGAGAAGACAGCAGCTACAGTGACGGAGGAGATGAGGATTCCTCTTACGATGGAGGTTATACAGAATAAAAAAGATCATAACTCATACAGAGGAGAAACCTCGGATAAGGGGAATGTGCGTTGGCGCATTCCTCTTTTTTTACCCTTTGGTCATGAGAAATGGAATAAAAAATCAAAAATGGGGGAATGATAGAATGACATCAGGTTTTGAAAAATCCGGAACCGTGCTGACTGTACATCTTCCGGCGGAACTGGATCATCCGGCTTCTGATGAGATTCGGAGAGATTCAGACCGAATTATTGGACATAACTATATAAAAAATATGATTTTTGATTTCTCAGAGACCGTTTTTATGGACAGTTCCGGGATCGGTCTGCTGATGGGTAGGTACCGGGCACTTGGCATGAGGGGGAAATGTGTGCAGGTTGTCAATGTGAACAGTCATATTGCAAAGCTTCTGCGGCTATCCGGAGTGGGAAAATATATTGAAATCTGTGGAATTAAAAAATCGGCAGGTGAACAGGAGGGTGTTTATGATGGAAAACACAAATGAAATGACGATCATTTTTGACAGCAGACCGGTAAATGAAGCACTGGCAAGAGTTGCTGTGGCTTCATTCTGCACACAGCTGAATCCTACGCTGGAGGAAATTTCGGATCTGAAGACCGCAGTATCGGAGGCAGTGACCAACTGCATCATACACGGGTATGAAGGGGAGATACATAAGATCCGGGTAGAATGTCGTCTCCGGGGGCAGGAGCTTCAGGTAGATGTGACAGATCACGGAGCCGGGATCCCGGATATCAAAAAAGCCATGGAGCCTCTGTTTACCACAAAGGCTGATAAAGACCGCTCCGGTATGGGGTTTACATTCATGGAGGCGTTTATGGATGAGCTTCAGGTGGAATCGGAGGTTGGCCGTGGAACTACAGTGCACATGAAAAAGATCATCAGGAGGTAACTATGGATCGTACTCTTGTCCTCATCGGGCGTGCACACCAGGGGGATAAAGCGGCAAGAGATCTTTTGTTTGAGGAAAATACAGGACTGATATACAGTGTGGCAAAGCGTTTTCTGGGACGAGGGGTGGAGATGGAGGATCTGTTCCAGATCGGCAGCATCGGACTTCTGAAAGCTGTAGATAAGTTTGACATGTCCTATGATGTGAAATTTTCCACCTATGCCGTTCCCATGATCATCGGAGAGATCAAACGTTATCTCAGGGACGACGGGATACTGAAGGTAAGCCGTTCTCTGAAGGAAAACCACTACAGGATCTATCAGGTGAGAGAAGCACTGACACGCCGGCTGGAGCGGGAACCTACGACGGGAGAAATGGCAGAGGAAATGGGAATTTCCATAGAAGAACTGGTAATGACCATGGAATCCGGTGCAGAGGTGGAATCTCTTCACAAAACGATCTATCAGGGTGAGGGAACGGAGATTTCTCTGATGGACAAGCTTCCGGAAAAAGAAAATCGGCAGGAAAAAGTACTGGACAGGATTTTTCTGGAAGAGATACTGGGGACTCTGGAGGCAAAGGAGCGGAGGTTGATCTATATGCGGTATTTTCAGAACATGACCCAGATGGAGATCGCCCATGAGCTTGGCGTATCCCAGGTACAGGTATCCAGAATGGAAAAGAGGATCCTGCGCAGTCTGCAGGAATCCGCAGAGAAAAAATAAAAGAGAGCCATGAGAAATGCTGCTGTTTTCTCATGGCTCCTTTTTGTGGGCAGCAGATTTAGTCAGACTGCTGCTTTTTTATGAAAAAGTACATTTTTGTATTTGGAAAGTGCTCCAAGAAGGATCATACCGATCACACCGGCTGAGATAAATTCGCCGGCTCCTACTGTGAGCATCATAAACGGGATAGGAAGGTTAATGCCATATCCGTAACGAAGCACAAGAGGAACGATCACAATGTTGGAAACGATCGGCGGGATCGGGGCTGTCCATTTGCCTGTATTGCGAAGCTTGTAGGTAAAGAATGCACCGATAAGTGTGGCAATGCTTCCGAAAATGATGTCAACTGGAATCGCACCGCCAAGAAGATTGGCAATGATACATCCCACGAACAGTCCCGGGATGGCAGCCGGTGTGAAGAACGGAAGCACGGTCAGCGCCTCGGAAAACCGGATCTGAACTTCACCGAAGCTAAGTGGCGCGAATACCAGTGTCAGGACAACATATACAGCTGCAATGGCAGCTCCCTGTACCAGAAAATGAGTACCTTTGTTTTTCATGTTTTTTATTCTCCTTTAGTTTTGTTTTACGAGTGGAAGGTCACGAACACTCGGCACATTTATAGGCGGTGACCGCCTTGTAAGCCCTGTACGACCTTGGTTTTTGCGGGCTTTTGCAGCGAAACTGAGTATAGCATAAGGGGCGTGGAAATGCAAGGTACGATCCTGACTATTTGATAACCCTGGCCTGTGTGGACAGACCCTGGCTCTGAAACAGCTTTTTGTAAGAGGAAAGTCTGCTTGCCGGAACCTTTACAGTCAGTTTTTTGTAATTATTCTGACCTGCTCTTGTGAAGATATATTTACCTGAGCTTTTGGAAGTAAGACGTCCTGTCTGTATGGTGACAGAGGTAAGGGCCTTACAGTCACAGAAAGCTTTTGTGCCGATCGCAGAAACTCGGGAACCGATTTTTACAGTACGAAGACTTATGCATCCCTGGAAGGCTCCGGCACCTATGCTTGTGATATTTCCTGAAATCGTTACCTGTTTCAGGTTTTTACAGTTTTTGAAGGCATTGGCTGCAATGGCTGTGACTTTGTAGGTTTTTCCGTTAGCTTTGACAGTGGCCGGAATCTTTGCAGTGACAGTATTGCGTGAACGTGGTCCCTTCAGTGCTACGGAAGTCCCGGTGGTATTGACTGTGTAGACATTATAAGCATCCCGGAATGTTTTTGCAGTCTGTGGCTTTGGTGTGGCTGCAGGAGTGATCTGGAAATTTAAGGTGATGGTTCCGTAGAAATGGTAATCACCGATGATCTTCAGGGTAGCAGTTCCTGCTTTTTTATTGTTCTGGTATGTCACATGATAATCATTGATGCCAGAAAGCTTTGCTTTTCCAAGAGTTACGGTTGGAACGGGCTTTATGTCAGAGCCTGTATAGGTATATGTTTTTTTGATCCCTGTTACAGCTGCATCGGAAATATTGCATGCATAGCTGATATTGTTTTTCTTGGCATATGTAACTGCGTAAGAGCCGTACGGAGCATGGATCTTGCAAAAATATGCATGAGAGTTGACATACCCGTAGCCGCCCCACACAGCATCCGTTCCAATGCTTTTAACAGTATCAGGTATGTTGATCCTGGATAGCTTGTCACAGTAG
This sequence comes from Blautia sp. MCC270, assembly GCF_018785605.1. Lineage (NCBI taxonomy): Bacteria > Bacillati > Bacillota > Clostridia > Lachnospirales > Lachnospiraceae > Blautia > Blautia sp. MCC270. The sequence goes on along the minus strand of NZ_WQQD01000004.1, from coordinate 147,833 downwards.
GCGAAAGCTTCTTTTCCGATCTTTGTGACCCCTTTCTGGATGTCCACTTCTTTCAGCTCAGGAAGACAAACAAAGGCCCTTTCGGAAATACTTGTGATCCCAGGCTTTATTATTACCTTTCTGATCTGGTTTTTGATAGCTTTCCAGGAGGAATCGTTGGAGAAGATAAACCAGCCTTTTGTTGAAGAGACCGGGTATCGGTGGTTTTCCTCTGTGGAAATAGAAAGTGGTCCGTAGCCGGAGATCGTAAGGATACCGTTTTTGAAATTCCAGGTTGCGTTGTCACCTGCGATATGGTAAGTTTTTTTGTCAGCTTTTCCGTTGTCGGAATTAATGGAATAAAAGTTCAAGGTGTTGGAGTTTGAAGCATAATAAACGACCCTGGAATCCTTTACCACAGGCTGACAGTCAGAAATCGGAGCAGCTGTTGTAAACTCTTTGCTGAGACTCTTTCCCTTTCCGTCCACAAAAAGATAATGAAGGGTGCTGGAAGAGAGCGGATCGTTAGCGGAAGAGTTTTTCTTGTTATCGTCGGAGACGTATTCTTCCCAGGAAATCATAAAACGGTTGTCATTTATTTTGGTGATCTTTACGCCCGCAAAGCTTTTTCCTCCGCCTGTAAAGTTGGTAAGCTTCCTGGTAGTGGTTGCTTTTTCGGAAAAGTCAGACATTGGTGTGACGGACAGATAAAGGTTATGAGGCGTGTTTTCAGATACCTTATCATATTTGGACTGATCGATGGAAGTGCCAACGCATAATACACTGTCAGAGGAAACAGCCATGCCATCAACGCTTGCGTAGCAGGCCAGTGCCCACACAGAAGTATGTGAGCCTCCGTATGGCAAAAGCTCTATGGTGGTGCAGGCAAGTGTAGTGCTGTCGTATCTGGAAAGAATTGTACATCGTGAACCCTCACTCTGCTCCAGTACGTAGAGATAAGAACCTTGTGATTTGATATACTGTGCAAAGGAATGCCACAGATCGCAGGAAACGATCTTTCCTTTCATGGTTGCCTGGTCGATCTCGACCATAAGGAAGCCCTGATGTCCCTGACCGACAGAGGAATCCACATATCCTTCGTGACCGGTAACAACATAGAGCTTGCCGTTGCTTTCTGTCATTTCCACACAGCCATAGTCAAAGGGCGTGCGAACCTCACCGCCAAAAAGCTCCGGGTTACTGGTAATTGCTGCTGCACCGTTCCGGTTCCAGTTTGTATCGTAGCGGATAACGCGGATGACCTCAGCGGAATCGTTTTCTTGGTTGTTTGTCTGGCCTTCTACCAGATAATATCCGTCAGATCCGGCATAAAAGCCACCCCACAGTGGAAGCTCCATGTTGATCTTGCGCTTGCTTCTGATCTTCAGATCATTATCGTAATATTCAACGCCGACAGAATTTTTCTGGTGGAAGACCCTCATGTATCCGCCGGAAACAGGAATAAGATCAGAGGTACGGCGTAACCTGACATTGAGATTGTCCTGTGCGGTTGGCGTAAGAGAGCCTGCTCGGGCTGTCTGTGGAAACAGGATCAGACAGAAGCAAAGACAGCAGAACAGAAATAGCAGAGATGTTAATTTTTTTAGCTTTTTCATAAGTTTCTCCTTTGTATGTGTTTTTAGATGATCTCCTGTTTAGATTATAATTCATGGGACAGAATTTACAATACAAAATCGGGAGTTATGGAACTCCCGATCCTCAGGATTTCTGTAAATTCTGTTCACAAAAACATCTTGAGGAAATACTGCTGGTGGGCAGTAACATCAGCAGCAGGAACCTTATGGAAACAGGGGCTTTTTTCTTGACAGTTTTTTGTGATATTGATAAAATATATTACAGTATATAGGTTAAAGGGGCATTGGTTTTGATCTAAATCAATGTCTCTTTATTTTATATATCACACATATTACACCAGGGAGGTAGAAAGATGTTAAAAGTATGGATCGCAGGTGCCAACGGACAGATCGGACGGGCACTGAATGATGTTCTGGATCCAATGCAGATCGAGACTCTGAACACAGATCTTGATGAGCTGGATATCACAGACACAGATGAAGTGATCAACTTCGGTTCCATTAACCGTCCGGATGTGATCATCAACTGCACCGGTATCACAGATACCGATGAGTGTGAGAAGAATCCGGAACATGCATACCGTGTCAACGCACTGGGAGCAAGAAACTTAAGCATCGTGGCAAGAAAATGCGGGGCAAAGATCGTCCAGCTTTCCACAGATGATGTTTTCGACGGAAAGAGCAAAAAACCGTATACAGAGTTTGACGATACCAATCCGCTGACTGTTTACGGCCGTTCCAAGAGAGCCGGAGAGAACTATGTAAAAGAGTTTACACACAAACATTTCATTATCCGAAGCAACTGGGTATACGGAAAAGGCGGAAACAATTTTGTAAACCGTGTGCTGGAGACAGCAGAAAAAGGCCAGGCGCTTTCCGTTGCTTCGGATCAGTTCGGATCACCGACCAGCGCCAAGGATCTGGCAAGAATGATCCTGTATCTTATCGATACCAACGAATATGGAACTTATCACGTAACCTGCAGCGGTGTATGCAACCGTTATGAGTTTGCAACCGAGATTCTTCGCCTTGCAGGAAAGGAGATCGAACTGAGATCCGTGCCGACAGAGCAGTCAGATCTTTCTTCTGTCAGACCGCCATATGCCGTCCTTGATAATTTTATCCTCCGTATTATTGAAGTGTATGACATGCCGGACTGGAAAGCATCGCTGAAAGAATATATGGATGAAAGAGCGGAGGACTAGAATGAAAGAGAAAAATATAAAAGAGAAAACACAGCAGAAAAAGAAAATGGGCCTTACCACGAAGATCTTTGTGGCGCTGATCGCAGGTGCGATACTGGGAATCATTCTCTGTTACCTGGTTCCTGACAGCAGCTTCAAGAAAGATGTGATCGTGGAGGGAATCCTTTATGTGATCGGACAGGGATTTATCCGTCTGATGAAAATGCTGGTTGTACCGTTGGTATTCTGTTCCCTTGTCTGCGGAAGTATGTCCATCGGTGATACCAAGAAGCTTGGAACCGTAGGTGTGAGAACACTGGTATTTTATCTGGCGACTACAGCTCTGGCTGTTTCGGTTGCTCTGACGGTAGGTAATCTGATCAATCCGGGTGTGGGACTTGATATGAGCTCTATTCAGTCCTCCGCTTCCTCTGTGGAGACTATGGAGGCGACCTCTCTTACGGATACCATCCTGAATATCATTCCGGACAATCCGATCAATTCCCTGGCAAGCGGAACCATGCTTCAGGTTATCGTATTTGCCCTGATCGTGGGTGTGATCCTTGCGAAAATGGGAGAGCGCGCAGAGACAGTAGCGAACTTTTTCAGCCAGTTCAATGACATCATGATGGAGATGACCATGATGATCATGGCACTTGCACCGATCGGTGTATTCTGCCTTATCAGCAGAACCTTTGCAAACATCGGTTTCAGCGCGTTTATCCCGCTGGCAAAATATATGATCGGTGTTCTCCTTGCACTGGCAATCCAGTGCTTCGGCGTATACCAGATCCTGCTGAAGATCTTCACAGGACTGAATCCGATAAAATTCATCAAGAAATTTTTCCCGGTTATGGCATTTGCATTCTCAACAGCTACATCCAATGCCACGATCCCGATGTCCATTGATACCCTGTCCAAAAAAGTGGGTGTTTCCAAGAAGATTTCTTCATTCACCATTCCTCTTGGAGCTACCATCAACATGGACGGTACCTCTATCATGCAGGGTGTTGCCGTAGTATTTGCGGCACAGGCTTTTGGTATCCACTTAAGTCCGATGGATTATGTGACGGTTATCGGAACTGCAACCCTTGCTTCCGTAGGAACTGCCGGTGTACCAAGTGTTGGTCTTGTTACCCTGACCATGGTATTTAACTCTGTAGGACTTCCGGTTGAGGCAATTGGTCTGATCATGGGTATTGACCGTATCCTGGATATGACCAGAACAGCGGTTAACATTACCGGTGATGCAGTCTGCACAACCATCGTTGCACACCAGAACGGTGCACTGGATAAAAACGTGTTCAACGAATCAAACTAAATATCCGGTTCAAAAAAAGATCCGACCCTGTCGGGTGAGAAAAAACGAAAAACGGCTGTACATATCGTAAGAGCGATATGTGCGGCCGTTTTTTTACTGGATCAGGTAAGTCCCCTGCTTATTCCTGTTCCAGAACACCCATGACAGAGGGTAGTTCCAGCTGCTGATAGGTGTGAAGGATCTTTTCCAGCTCAAAGATAGCAGGGGTAAGAAACTTATTCTTGTGATAGACCAGCTTGAATTTCCGGTTCCATTCCCCTGCTTCGTTGCAGAAGACCCGGACTGAACGGTGACGGATCTCATGATGCATAAGACGGATGGACATAACAGAGAGCATCTGGTTATACAGCACTGCGTTCAGCAGTGCCCGCGGACTGTTGGCTTCCCAGGCAGTTCGGATCTTCAGATCATGGCGAAGGGTGTAATCCTCAAAAAGCTGTCTGGTACCGCTTCCATATTCCCGGACTGCAAATTTCTGGTTGTTCAGCTCCTGGACATGGATGCGTCCTCTGCGGTAAAACGGATGCTTTTTTCCGGCGGCAAGGACCAGACAGTCGTCGATGATGGGAAGAACGACAAGGTCCGGGGAATGAATCTCACCTTCTACCACAGCAGCGTCCAGCTCAGAACGCAGAAGCTTCTGTTCGATATTTTGCGTGTTGGTGACAAAGGAGTAAACGTCAAGGTCTGGGATTTTTTTCTGCAGATCCAGGATAATGGATGGGGTCAGGCAGGTTCCCACAGTGAGGGTGGAGCCAAGCTTCAGGGTGGAAGACTGTCCCTGATTCTGCATCAGCTCTTCCAGCTGCTGAAACTGGCGGATCATTTCACGGGCATGGGGAAGAAGAAGCTTTCCTCGTTCTGTGAGATAAAGCTTTTTTCCAAGACGTTCGAAGAGAAGGCCGTTATAATGAGCTTCCAGCTCACGGATGGCCTGACTGACTGTTGGCTGGGAAAGATAAAGATGTTTGGCAGCAGCACTCATGGAGCCCTGTTCCGCAACGGCCGCAAAAACAGTGAGATGGCGGATGGTCATATGGAATCTCCTTTTATTGTAAATTGGTATATAGGTAAAACCTATCATTTTTATAAAATAATATCATTTCTCAAATACATCTTCAAGTGGTATAGTAGGAAGTACGTGAAAACGATTTCAACATTGCAAAATACAGGGCAACGATACCATGGGAAAGTATCGGAATGCCGGTGAGACCAGGAGGAGGAAATATGTCAGCATTAACTGTAAGCAAAGAGGAAGAGAAAAGACTGAAGGGGCAGGGTTTTTTAAATAACCGGGGAACCGATGAATTTTCTGCACGGGTGATCACTGTAAACGGAAAGGTGACAGCGGCACAGCACAGATGTATGGCGGAAGCAGCAGAGAAATTCGGCAACGGAAATCTTACCTACACGACCAGGCTTTCCGTGGAGATCCAGGGAATCCCCTACGAAAAGATCGAAGAGTTTCAGGAATTTATTGCGAAGGAAGGTCTGGAGACAGGAGGAACAGGAGCAAAGGTCCGACCGGTAGTATCCTGCAAGGGAACCACCTGTCAGTATGGACTTCTGGATTCCTATGCAATTTCAGAAGAGATTTTCCGGAGATTCTATAAAGGCTACCGTCAGGTTGCACTGCCGCATAAATTTAAGATCGCAGTAGGCGGATGCCCGAATAACTGTGTGAAACCAAATCTGAATGATGTGGGGATCATCGGACAGAGGATCCCGCACTTTGACAGCGAGGCATGCAAGGGCTGCAAAAAATGTGCCATTGAAGCTGCATGTCCAAACAAAGTGGCGAAAGTCGTTGACGGGAAACTGCACATTGATGAGGAGCTTTGCAGACACTGCGGAAGATGTGTGGGAAAATGTCCATTCCATTCCATCCCGGACGGTACCTACGGATTCAAGATCTATATCGGTGGACGCTGGGGAAAGAAAATTTCTCATGGAAAGGCCCTGAACCGGATCTTTACGTCAGAGGAAGAGGCACTGGATGTTATTGAGAAGGCAATCCTGCTTTTTAAGGACCAGGGATTAAAGGGAGAACGTTTTGCCGAGACTATAGAACGAATTGGATTCGAAAATGCAGAAAAACAATTATTGGAAAAAAATCTTCTGGAAAGAAAAATGGAAATTTTGTCCAAATAGAGATATAAAAAACTTCCTATTATATAATCTGTCTGAAACTGAAAAAATGCGAGCAATAATATAAAAAATTTTTATCCCATTTATATAAATTTTTATTATATCACAATATTAACAAAAAACTAAGTGAAAATTCTATTTGAAATATGCAAAATAATGTGATAAAGTATTAACAATACATGAACGGAGGTAAAAAGAGTGGAAAACTACATGTATTTGGTGCCGGTGGCAGCAGTACTGGCACTTCTGTTCGCAGCATACCTTGCAGCGAAGGTCAGCAAGCAGGATGCAGGAACAGACAGAATGAAGGAGATCGCAGGTGCGATCGCAGAAGGTGCCCGCGCCTTCTTAACAGCAGAGTACAAGATCCTGGTTATTTTTGTAGCCGTACTTTTTGTACTGATCGGAATCGGAGTTGGAAGCTGGGTAACAGCAATCTGCTTCGTAGTAGGTGCTCTGTTTTCAACAATCGCAGGATACTGCGGTATGACCGTTGCAACAAAGGCTAATGTAAGAACAGCAAATGCAGCAAAAGAGGGAGGAATGAACAAGGCTCTTTCCATTGCATTCTCCGGCGGTGCTGTTATGGGTATGTGTGTTGCAGGTCTTGGTGCACTGGGTGTCAGCGTTGTGTATATCATCACAAAGAACGTTGACGTACTTTCTGGATTCAGCCTTGGTGCTTCTTCCATCGCACTGTTTGCACGTGTTGGTGGTGGAATCTATACAAAGGCAGCTGACGTAGGAGCTGACCTTGTAGGTAAGGTTGAGGCAGGAATCCCGGAGGATGACCCTCGTAACCCGGCTGTTATCGCGGATAACGTAGGTGATAACGTAGGTGATGTTGCCGGTATGGGTGCAGACCTTTTTGAGTCCTATGTAGGATCTCTGGTATCTGCCCTTACACTTGGTGCGGTAGCTGGAGCAGTTTCCGGTGTTCTCTATCCGCTGGCTATTGCAGGCTGTGGACTGATCGCATCCATCATTGCAACATTCTTTGTAAAAGGTGATGATAATTCCAATCCGCAGAAAGCCCTCACAAGAGGAAGCTATGTATCTGCAGCACTTGTTATCATCGTGTCCCTGATCCTCAGCAAGACTCTCTTCGGAGACATGAAGGCAGCCATTGCTGTGATCGCAGGTCTTGTTGTCGGTGTCATTATCGGAAACATTACAGAGTATTACACATCTGCAGATTATAAACCGGTTCAGGGAATCGGCGAGCAGTCTGAGACAGGTGCAGCTACAACTATCATCAGTGGTATCGCAGTAGGTATGAAATCTACAGCATTCCCGATCCTGCTGATCTGTGTTGGTATTTTTGTAGCATACGGTGTGGATGGATTATACGGAATCGCTCTTGCAGCAGTTGGTATGCTTTCCACAACAGGAATCACAGTTGCCGTTGATGCGTATGGACCCATCGCTGACAATGCCGGTGGTATTGCAGAGATGTCAGGTCTGGATGAGTCAGTTCGTGAGATCACAGATAAGCTTGATTCTGTAGGTAACACAACAGCAGCTATGGGTAAAGGCTTCGCAATCGGTTCCGCAGCTCTTACAGCGCTTGCTCTGTTTGTATCTTATGCGAATGCAGTAAATCTGGATGCGATCAATATCCTTGCTCCTCGTGTTACGATCGGTATCTTTATCGGTGGTATGCTTACATTCCTCTTCTCGGCCTTCACAATGGAATCCGTTTCCAAGGCTGCTTACAAGATGATCGAGGAAGTAAGACGCCAGTTCCGTGAGAAACCGGGTATCATGAAGGGGACTGAGAAACCGGATTACAAATCATGCGTTGCGATCTCCACAACAGCAGCTCTTCACGAGATGATGCTTCCTGGAATCATGGCGGTCGTTGTTCCGGTTATCGTAGGTGTTGTTCTTGGCGTTGAGGCTCTTGGAGGACTTCTTTCCGGTGCTCTTGTAACAGGTGTACTGATGGCGATCTTCATGTCCAACGCAGGTGGTGCATGGGATAATGCAAAAAAATACATCGAGACAGGTCATCATGGCGGAAAAGGCAGTGAGGCGCACAAAGCAGCCGTTGTCGGCGATACAGTCGGCGATCCGTTCAAAGATACATCAGGGCCTTCCATTAACATCCTGATCAAGCTTATGACTATTGTATCACTGGTATTTGCTCCTCTGTTCTTATCCATCGGAGGACTTCTGTAAATATCATTTCAAAAAAAAGTAAACCCATATTATATAAAAAAAGCTCTTTGCAGAGAAATCTGCAGGGAGCTTTTTTTGTGCGACAGGCGGCGGAATTGTACGGATATGAGAGTGGACTCTGGTTATGAGTCAGTTTCTGGATTTTCTGTTCGTGCAGCCTGTTCAATCAGTGTCCGGTTTACATCATCCTCATAGGTCCGCATCTGCACCTGCATAGGTGTGGGATCATCGCTTAGCTTCAGATGCCCGAAATGATTAAAGAAGATCAGTACGCCGAGGCCGATCCCGATGGAGTAGGAAATCTCCAGGATGGTAAAGCCGGAGGAACTTTTTCCCGTAACAAGAGTGTAAAACTGGCTAAAAAGGCTGCCCATATCTACGTCATTATTAAAGGTCATAATGGAAAAAGCGGCGCCGAAAAAGGAAACCAGGCATACAAAAAGGATTTTTACATACCGGAAAATTTTCCCTGTGGCAGAGCTGATGCGGTAGGTGATGATAAAATCCGTTTCCCCGATGGGAGAAATATCAATGGAGGGTTCCCGCTTCTGGATCTTTTTCAGAAGATCCGAGACAGACATCACATAGCGTCCGGGCTTTTTCGCATCCAGAACGATCACAGGCATGACCCGCAGACGATTGAGAATTTTGGGGTCACTCATGGAAAGTGCAGCGATATCCTGAAGATATACATGTGGGTTGGTGACTTCAATGTTCTGATCCAGCTGCAGATAAAGAGTATCACTCATGAGAAAAAACTCCTTTCCCGGAATATTATTTTTTCATTTTTGGACGGAAGAAGAGACTGGCCAGATAAGAGAAGATCAGGGCGGAGGAAACTCCGGCAGCACAGGCAGTGAAGCCTCCTGTAAAAAGCCCAAGGATGCCGTCTTCTTCAATGGCTTTTTTCATACCCTCCCATAATACATGTCCGAAACCGATCAGCGGGACGGAGGCCCCGGCACCTGCAAAATCCACCAGCGGCCGGTAGACGCCAACGGCACTTAACAGGGCGCCGCTACATACCAGAAGTACCATCACACGGCCAGGCATCAGCTTTGTCTTGTCCAGAAGAATCTGGATCAGGGCACAGACAAGGCCGCCGAACCAGAATGCGTTAAAGTAATCCATGCTCATACCTCCATATGCTCGATGACAATTCCGTGGGCAATACCCGGAATACTGTCACCTTCATTAAAACTTACTTTGGAAAGAAGCGCTCCTGTTGGTACAAAAAGGATCCGCTTCCATTCTCCGGATACAATCTTCGGAAGGATGTAGGAGGCAAGGACTACAGCAGAACAGCCGCAGCCGCTTCCTCCTGCGTGGGTGTCCTGAGAAGGATCGTCATAGATCAGGATACCGCAGTCTTTATGAATGGGAGAAAGCCGGATATTTTGTTCCTCTAGAAGATCCAGGAGAATTTTCTGCCCGATGATCCCCAGATCCCCGGTAAAGACGGCATCATAATCCGAAGGCGTCCGCCCGAAATCCGAAAAGCTTCGTGCAATGGTATCGCAGGCTGCAGGAGCCATACAGCCTCCCATGTTCATGGAATCCCTGAGACCGTAATCCATCACACGGCCGGCAGTAAGGCCGGTGATAGCAGCACAGCCTTTGCCGGAGCGCAGAGGAGCTTTTTCTCCGGGAGGAGATGTACTTAGGATACAGGCACCGCTTCCGGTTACTGTCCAGGTAGCAGAAAACGGCCGCTGGTTTCCGTATCCCAGAGGAAAACGAAATTCTTTTTCCGCACTTGCGAAATGGCTGGAAGTGGCACATAAGACCCGTGTGCCGAATCCGGCGGTCAGAGCAAGGGAACCGAGAGAAAGTGCTTCCCCTATGGTGGAGCAGGCGCCGTAAAGACCGTAAAAGGGAATTCCAAGTCCAGCGGAGCCGAAACAGGTGGCTGATGTCTGAGCAAGAAGATCTCCGGCGAACATCAGATGGATATCTTCGGAGCTCAGCCCAGCTTTGCTTATGGCCTGAGTGGCAGTTTCTTTCTGCAGTGTGCTTTCCGCAGATTCCCAGGTGTCACAGCCAAACATGGGATCTTCACAGATCAGGTCAAAAAGATCTCCAAGAGGACCGTCCGCCTCTTTCTGACTGACGATGGATGCGGCGCTTTCGATATACAAAGGCTGTGAAAATGCAATGCTGGCTGCGCCAAGTCTGAGATTTTTGCTCATGATATCACCTCCAGGATCTTCAGGATATAATAGATCACACCCAGTCCCCAGGCGCTTAAGATGCCGTAGAGGATCACAGGACCTGCAATAGTAAAGATCTTGCACCCTATGCCGAAAACCTGTCCTTCTGCCCGGAACTCAATGGCGGATGCAGCCACTGAGTTGGCGAATCCGGTAATGGGAACAAGACTTCCTGCACCGCCGAATTTGCCGATTTTGGGATAAATACCAAAGCCCGTGAGAAGGACGCTTAAGAGAATGAGAAGGACAGAACACCAGGTTCTGGAATCGGAAGCATCTGCACCGAGAGCCTGTGCTGTGTTTAAGATAACCTGTCCAAGAAGACAGATCAGTCCGCCTGTGAGAAAAGCTTTTGCCATATTCAGTGGCAGACTGTGGGTGGGAGTAAGCTGCTTGACATATTGTTCATATTTTTTTTCGTTGATATTTTGCATATGGAAAATCCTTTCGTGAGATGGTAGAGTGACAGTAAGAATTACATCCAGCTCATGGCATAATAAAACAGGGAGCCCAGGGCTTTTCCGGCAGCAATGGAAATTATTACCGGAGAAAGCCCCTGAGAGAGCTTCAGCCGTCTGGCAAAGACGGGAAAGACTTTTGCGATCTCTGCCAGTGCAAGGATCCAGCCGCCCAGGAAAATTCCGAAAAATACTCCGCAGACAGCCAGGAAAAAAGGTCCCAGCGGAATTCTGATCGGAAACAGGGTGACGACGGTTCCGGCAACTGTTCCCAGAAGTGTCAGATCTTCATAAAGAAAAATCTGGTCAGCTGTATGCGTGATACCTGCATAGCGGGGAACAATGGAAAGGCCGATCAGCAGTCCGGAGACACCTCCTGCAACGATGATCCCGGCACAGAAACCGATAAAGCACAGAATCAGCTGTTGAAGCATGGACAGAACCTCCTTGTGGGATTGTATGGGAATAGTATGAGAAAATATAAATTTTTTATGCGAAAATCTTAAAAAACAAGAATATCTGTACATTTACGGACAGAGATAGTATAATAAAAAGGAATATAGACAGCGGCGGACAGGCGCTGTCTTTCTCAATCAAAAGAAAAAACAGTGTCAGGAGGACGGATATGCAGGATGCTTTTTCACGTATGGAATTGCTCGTTGGAAATACAGGTGTAAAAAAACTCAGCAGGGCGAAAATTGCAGTATTCGGTCTTGGCGGAGCCGGATCACAGGTGGCAGAGTCACTTGCGCGCTGCGGTGTGGGGAGTCTGACACTGATCGATCATGAAAAGATCACATTGACGAATATCGGAAGTCAGGTGCTGGCACTTCATTCTACTCTGGGAATGAGCAAGGTAGAGGCGGCCAAGAAGAGAATCCGGGATATTGATGAGAATATTTTGGTGCATACCTACGAAACCTTTTATAATGAGGAGACTGCGGGAATGTTTGAATTGAGTTCCTTTGATTATATTGTGGATACAATGGGAACACTGTCGTCAAAACTGCTTCTGATCAGCAGAGCAAGGGAGGGACGTGTGCCTGTGATCTCCTGCCTGGACATCGGGGACAAGATAGACCCGTCTAGACTTGAGGTTGCAGATATCAGCAGGACCACAGTATGCCCGGCGGCCAGAATCATAAAAAAAGAACTGCGTAAACAGGGAATACGTAAACTCAAAGTACTGTATTCCAGAGAACAACCGGCAAAAGAAAAGCTTTTCAGACGGAGAAGAACTATGGTGAAGAAGCCTGCCGAAGGAAATATTTCCTTTGTGACAGGGACTGCGGGATATCTGCTGGCGGGAGAAGTTGTGCGGGATATACTGTCAGCCGGAAACGTTTCACACAGCTGACAGCAAATGAGAAATTGAGCGCAGATCACGGACAGATCCAGTTCATGAGCATGAGTCAAGGCGGAACAGTAATGTCTGCTTTACAGAAATAAAACAGAAAGACTGAGGAAATAAAAAGTGAATTCAGAAATCATAAAAAAGTTCTGCGATCTTCTTGGAGAAGAACGTGTTTTTACAGGCGAAGCAATGAGCCGTCATACAACTTTTAAGATCGGAGGTCCGGCGGATTATTTTCTGATGCCGGATAAAGACACAGATGTGGGGCGTATCGTAAAAATCTGTAAAGAAAGTGCGATCCCTTATTTTATCCTCGGAAATGGAAGTAATCTTCTGGTAGGAGACGGCGGTTACCGTGGCGCGGTTATCCAGATCTACAAAAATATGTCTGCCGTTACCGTAGAAGGAACAGAGATCACCGTACAGGCAGGTGCGCTGCTTTCATCGGTGGCAGCAGCAGCAAAAAATGCAGCTCTTACAGGCTTTGAGTTTGCAGGCGGGATCCCGGGAACTATGGGCGGTGCGGTTGTGATGAATGCAGGTGCCTATGGCGGCGAGATGAAGGATGTTCTCACAGAGGTAACTGTGATGGATGAGGAGGGAGAGATCGTTACCCTTCCGGCAGATAAACTGGAACTGGGATATCGTACCAGCATCATCAAAACCGCAGGTTATATCGTGCTGGAAGCAAAGCTACAGCTGAAGGAGGGAAATCCGGAAGTGATCCGTGAGACCATGAAAGATCTGACGATCCGTCGTACCACCAAACAGCCGTTGGAGTATCCCAGTGCTGGAAGTACCTTTAAGAGACCGGAGGGATATTTTGCAGGTAAGCTGATCATGGACAGCGGTCTTGCTGGATATCAGGTAGGTGGTGCACAGGTTTCTGAGAAACACTGTGGCTTTGTGATCAATGCAGGCGGTGCAACTGCCAGGGATGTCCGCACGCTGATGGATAATGTCAGGGATATCGTTTATAAGAAATATGGAGTTACGCTGGAACCGGAGGTGAAGTTCCTGGGTGATTTTGAAGCCTGATGACCATTTCTGGTACATCGTTTTCAAAATAATTATACCACTTACTTGTCTGTGGATCCGATCGCACAGACCTAAAAGGCTCAGCGTAGTCCGGCTTTCAGGTACCCAGGATACGAAACAGAGGGAACAGGAATGCGTATGTACGCTTTGCAGATAACGGAAGAAGAAATGGAAAGGAAGAGAGACTATGCGTTTTGTGATCGTTACAGGAGTGTCAGGAGCAGGAAAAACAGCTGCACTTAAAATGTTGGAGGATATGGGATATTTCTGCGTGGATAATCTTCCAATCCAGCTTCTGGAAAAATTTGCTTCCCTTCTTCCTGAGATGCAGAGCGAAAATGTTAGAAATGTGGCTCTGGGGATCGATGCCAGAAGCGGAAGTGCCCTTGATGAACTGGAAGTAGTTCTGGACCGTATGAAACAGACCGGGTATGATTACGAGATCCTGTTTATGGATGCAGAGGATTCTGTCCTTGTAAAACGCTATAAAGAATCCAGAAGAAGCCACCCGCTGGCAAGAGCAGGGAGAGTGGATGAGGGAATCCGCCTGGAACGTGAGAAAACAAAATTTCTCCGGAAACGTGCGGATTATATCATTGATACCAGCCATCTGCTTACCAGGGAGCTTCGCCAGGAAATCGAAAAGATCTTTGTGGATGACAGAGAGTTCAGCAATATCATGATCTCTGTGCTTTCCTTCGGCTTTAAGTATGGAATCCCGGCAGATGCAGATCTTGTGTTTGATGTGCGATTTCTTCCCAATCCCTATTATGTGGATGAACTGCGTCCTCTGACAGGCCTTGACGATGAAGTGTTCAATTATGTGATGGCCAGTGATACGGCGAAAGCCTTCGCGGACAAACTGGAGGATATGATCCGTTTTCTGATCCCTAACTACATTAAAGAAGGGAAAACAAGCCTTGTGATCGGTATCGGATGTACAGGGGGAAAACATCGTTCTGTTACTATTGCCAGAGAACTTTTTTCCAGGCTTTCCAAATCGGATGAATACGGCATCCGCCTGGAGCACAGGGATGCGGAGAAGGACAGACTTCTGAAAAAATAACTGCCGCGATGAAAAGGGTGGCAGGGAAACAGTAAAAGAGGGTTCGGGATGTCATTTTCAGGAAAAGTCAAAGAAGAACTTGCAGGACAGCTTAGTCTGGCCAGGCATTGTCAGGTGGCAGAACTGGCGGCACTGCTCTGCGGCTGCGGCCGTGTGGAAAAAATGTCGGATGGAAACAGAAAACTATGGATCCAGACAGAAAATGAAGCAGTTGCAAGAAAAAGCTTTACATTATTGCGAAAAACCTTTAATATAGAGACAGCGATTGTTATCCGGGAAGGGTCTCATCTCAAACGGGGTAAGGTATATCTTGTTGAGGTTACGGATCCTGCCAGAACAGAGGAAGTACTGCAGGGGACAAAGCTTTCTGTGGATAACGAAACCGGTTTACTTGAAATGGATAATTCGCTTGTGGTTCAGATGAACTGTTGCAAGCGGGCATTTATTCGCGGTACTTTTTTGTCGTCCGGTTCGATCAGTGATCCAGAGAAAGGGTATCATTTTGAGATCGTGTGTCCGGACAGCAGGAAAGCGGAACAATTACAGGGGATTATCCGCAGTTTTCACGTAGAAGCTAAAATCGTGGTGCGCAAGAAATCATATGTGGTCTATGTGAAGGAAGGCGCACAGATCGTTGACATGCTGGCAGTCATGGAAGCGAACGTAGCCCTTATGGATCTGGAGAACATCCGGATACTTAAGGAAATGCGTAACACGGTAAACCGTAAGGTGAACTGTGAGGCTGCGAATATCAATAAAACGGTAAATGCGGCAGTGAGACAGGTGGAAGATATACAGCTGATCAGCAGAACTATCGGCTTTGAGAGCTTAAGTGATGGATTGGCACAGATAGCCAGGCTGAGACTGCAGTATCCGGATGCCACACTGAAAGAATTAGGTATGATGTTGAATCCGCAGGTGGGCAAATCAGGTGTGAATCACCGGCTTCGCAAGCTGAGTGAGATCGCAGATGAGCTGCGGGAGAACAAGGAGGAGCTATTATGATTAAAAAACCAATCACTATCAACTTATCCACTGGACTGGAGGCAAGACCTGTAGCACAGCTTGTTCAGGTGGCAAGCCAGTTTAACAGTGAAATTTATGTTGAGATTGGCAAAAAAAGAGTCAATGCAAAGAGCATTATGGGAATGATGACCCTGGGACTTGACGCTGGAGAAGAGATTACACTGTCTGCCAACGGTGATGATGAGAATGCAGCGATGGAGAGCATTGAACAGTATTTAAGCAACCAGTAATCAGTTGGAACAGAGCAGTCCGCGGAAAATGGTAGATTCCTGCGGATGTGGAATATAAAGGGATACAGACGGAAAGGAAGACCGATTCCCGCTGTATCCCTTTCCGCTTCAAAGTACCTACAAATATGAAAGAGGAAGATTACCTATGTCAAAAGTATTGAAATTTATCGTACATTTTGTTGTGATATGCACACTGATCTGTGTACTGGGACTTGTTCTTCCGCCGTTCTTCGGGGTGAGAACAGTGATCGTGGATAAATCCGATAAGGCAACGAACCTCCCAGTCGGATCTGTTACATATGCGATCCCGGAGAAGAGTTCTGCGATCAGCGCAGGTACTCCGATCCTTGTACAGAAAGATTCCGAGACATATAAATATACGATCACCAATCTCGATGCCTCCAAGGGAACCGGAACAGTAACAGATCAGTCCGTTTCCGGAGGAAAGACTTTTACCATTAAGGTTGGAGATTATGTTCCGAAAGTTGTAGTTACCATTGGCTATGTGGGATATCTTATGGTGGCTACAGAAAGTATTGAAGGCCTGATCATTCTTGGTCTGGTCGTATTGTTCCTGATCATCCTGTATGTGATCGCAGAGCTCTGGAAGAAAGAGCCGGATGATATTGAGGAAGATGTGAACGATCCGGAACCGGGTTATGTGAAGTCTAGGAAAGAACTGAAGCAGGAAGAAAAAGCACGTGCCAGAAGAATGAAGGAAGAAGAAAAAGAGATCATTCAGGAAGAAAAGGCACGAAAACACAAAAATAAAAAAGCAGATAAGCGTAAGGTCCGTACGGGCGGTTTCGTAGATGAGATTGACGAAGAGGATGTTACAGGCTATTCGGAGAATAAAAAGAAGGCTGCCATACAGCAGACTGCACAGACTGCCGCAAGTGAAGCTCATGCGGAACTTAAGAAAGAGATTGCAGCAGCCACTTCAGAAGAAGCAGATATGCTTTCCAGACTGGAAATGGCAGAACGTACGGTTGAAGAAAACAGAAAGCCGCATCCGGCCGGAAAGGTCGAAGAGGTTCCGGAAGAGGAAGAGGAGCCGGTTACCATTGGAAGCCTTGCGATGCCGTCTTATTCCGCAGCGCAGCTTGCAAGCCGCGTAAAGAAGGCCGGTGATGCACCGGATATCGTTAAGGATGACATCACGAAGGTTACACTGTTTGATTACTCGGATATCATCAGTGGTGATGTAGACGATATGGAAGAATAAAATAAGTACCTATTATATAAGAAGAAAATGGTTCAGAAATGAGCCATTTTCTTCTTTTTTAAAAAAAATCAAAAAAATTAAAAAAAAGGCTTGCATTCTGAAGAATCATCGTATATACTAATCCTTGCTGTGACATTGATAGCTGTGAAGCGCGAGGTTGCTGCCACACTGGCGGGTTTTCCGTGGAGCGAATGTCAAGTTAGGAAACTGACGACAAGTCACTGTACAAAGTTCAATAACCATCTTGGGATGGGACGTGTGTGCAAATATACCATGACACACACGGAGATGTGTACAGTCGCCGCTTGTCGTACTGCTATATAAGTACGAATAGGAGGAGACTTTTTTTATGGCAAATCAGGTAATGAGAATCACATTAAAGGCATATGATCATCAGCTCGTTGATGCATCTGCAGCAAAGATCATCGAGACAGTAAAGAAGAACGGAGCAATGGTAAGTGGACCGGTTCCGCTTCCTACTAAGAAAGAGGTTGTTACAATCTTAAGAGCTGTTCATAAATACAAAGATTCCAGAGAGCAGTTTGAGCAGAGAACACATAAGAGACTTATCGATATCCTGACACCAACTCAGAAAACAGTAGATGCACTTTCCAGACTGGAAATGCCGGCTGGTGTTCACATCGATATCAAGATGAAAAACCGCTAATAATGTCATTTGACATTAACTATATGATTACCGAATGGTAATCCGCTATAAGGAGGAAGAAAGAAATGAAGAAAGCTATTTTAGCTACTAAAGTCGGAATGACTCAGATCTTCAATGAAGATGGAATGTTAATTCCGGTAACTGTTTTACAGGCAGGTCCTTGCGTTGTAACTCAGGTTAAAACTGAGGAGAACGATGGATACACATCAGTTCAGGTTGGCTTCGGCGAGATCAGAGAGAAACTGGTCAACAAACCGGAGAAAGGCCACTTTGACAAAGCTGGTGTAGCTGTAAAGAGATTTGTAAAAGAGTTCAGATTTGACAATGCCGGCGAGTATGAGGTTGGACAGGAGATCAAGGCTGATATCTTTGCAGCAGGAGATCATATCGATGCTACTGCAGTTTCCAAAGGTAAAGGCTTCCAGGGCGCCATCAAGAGACATGGCCAGTCCAGAGGACCTATGGCTCACGGTTCTAAATATCATCGTCATGCAGGTTCCAACGGCGCTTGCTCCGATCCGAGCAAGGTTTTCAAAGGAAAACATATGCCAGGTCACATGGGACATGTTCAGGTAACTGTTCAGAATCTTGAGATCGTACGTGTAGATACAGAAAATAACTTACTGTTAGTTAAGGGTGCTGTTCCAGGACCTAAGAAATCTTTGGTTACAATCAAAGAGACAGTAAAGTCCTTATAATAGGAAAGGAGGAGCATCAGAATGGCTAATGTAACTGTTTATAATATGGAAGGCAATGAAGTTGGCACAATGGAGCTGAATGACGCAGTATTCGGCGTTGAGATCAACGAGCATCTCGTTCATCTTGCAGTTGTTCGTCAGCTTGCAAATAACCGTCAGGGAACTCAGAAAGCGAAAACTCGTTCTGAGGTAAGAGGCGGCGGAAGAAAACCGTGGAGACAGAAAGGAACAGGTCATGCAAGACAGGGTTCCATCCGTGCACCACAGTGGACAGGCGGCGGTGTTGTATTCGCTCCGGTTCCGAGAGATTATGAAGTGAAAATGAACAAGAAGGAAAGAAGAGCAGCTCTTAAATCCGCTCTGACATCCAAGGTTCAGGATAATAAACTTGTTGTTGTTGACAGCCTTGCACTTGCTGAGGTTAAGACAAAAGAGATGCAGAAGGTTCTTACAAACCTGAAAGCAGAGAAAGCTCTTGTAATCACAGCTGACAACGATCAGAACGTAGTTCTTTCCGCAAGAAACATCGCTGACGTGGAAACTGCAACACCGGCTACAATCAACACATACGATGTTATGAAACACAACACCGTAGTTGTTACAAAGGATGCCGTTGCATCTATCGAGGAGGTATACGCATAATGGCAAGTATTCAGTACTATGACGTAATCATCCGTCCGGTTATCACAGAGAAATCCATGGCAGACATGGGTGAGAAGAAATATACATTCCTTGTACATCCGGAAGCTAACAAGACTCAGATCAAAGAGGCTGTTGAGAAGATGTTCGAGGGAACAAAAGTTAAGAGCGTAAACACCATCAACAGTGATGGAAAGAAAAAACGCCGTGGAATGGTAGTTGGAAAAACTGCTAAGACTAAAAAAGCTATCGTAGCTCTTACAGAAGAGAGCAAAGATATCGAGATTTTTGAGGGACTTTAATTAACAGATAAGTCCGAATATGTGCACGAAAGCACGAGAACAAATTCGAAAGGAGAAACATCATGGGAATCAAAAGCTATAACCCATATACACCGTCAAGAAGACATATGACTGGTTCCGACTTCTCTGAGATTACAGCTGCAAAACCAGAGAAATCCCTCGTTACTTCCCTTAAGAAGAACGCTGGACGTAACAATCAGGGTAAGATCACTGTAAGACATCAGGGTGGCGGAAGCAGAAGAAAATACAGAATCATCGACTTCAAGAGAAGAAAAGATGGAATCCCTGCAACAGTTAAAACAATCGAGTACGATCCGAACAGAACAGCTAACATCGCTCTGATCTGCTACGCAGATGGCGAGAAAGCTTACATCCTCGCTCCAGAGGGACTTAAAGTAGGCCAGAAGGTTTACAATGGTCCGGAAGCTGAGGTTCGTGTTGGAAACTGCCTCCCACTGGAGCTTATCCCGGTTGGTACTATGGTTCACAACATTGAGCTTCATCCTGGAAAAGGCGGACAGATGGTTCGTTCTGCAGGAAACGGCGCACAGCTCATGGCTAAAGAAGGAAAGTACGCAACACTTCGTCTTCCTTCCGGTGAGATGAGAATGGTTCCGATCGTATGCCGCGCAACTGTTGGTGTAATCGGAAACGGAGATCACAACCTTATTAACATCGGTAAAGCCGGACGTAAACGTAACATGGGTATCAGACCTACAGTTCGTGGTTCCGTAATGAACCCGAATGACCATCCACATGGTGGTGGTGAAGGTAAGACCGGTATCGGACGCCCAGGTCCTTGCACACCGTGGGGCAAACCTGCTCTCGGCCTGAAGACCAGAAAGAAAAACAAACAGTCCAACAAGTACATCGTAAGAAGACGCGATGGAAAAGCATTATCGAAATAATAAGGAGGAGAAAGCATGTCTCGTTCACTGAAAAAAGGACCTTTTGCAGACCAGAGCTTACTTAAAAAAGTAGACGCTCTTAACGCTGCAAATGATAAATCCGTAATCAAAACTTGGTCTCGCCGTTCCACAATCTTCCCGTCTTTCGTAGGACACACAATCGCTGTTCATGACGGAAGAAAACATGTGCCGGTATATATCACAGAGGATATGGTAGGACACAAACTTGGTGAGTTCGTTGCAACAAGAACTTACAGAGGACACGGAAAAGACGAGAAGAAGTCCGGAGTACGCTAGTCATCAGATTTATAACTGCCCGCTGTCAATTTAAGACAGCTGGCAGATAACTTAGATATCGAATTTAAGAAAGGAGGCACTTTAAGATGGCAAAAGGACATAGAAGCCAGATAAAGAGAGCCAGAAATGAGAATAATAGAGAGACAAGGCCGTCTGCAAAGTTATCTTATGCAAGAATTTCTGTTCAGAAAGCCTGCTACGTATTAGATGCGATCCGTGGCAAAGATGTACAGACAGCACTTGGTATCCTGACATACAATCCGAGATACGCTTCCAGCGTGATCAAAAAACTGCTTGAGTCAGCAGTAGCAAACGCTGAAAACAACAACGGAATGAACGCAGACAACCTTTATGTTGCAGCATGCTATGCAGATAAGGGACCTACAATGAAGAGAATTCAGCCGAGAGCACAGGGTAGAGCTTACAGAATCGAGAAGAGAACTAGCCATATCACAGTTGTGCTTGATGAAAGGTAAGGAGGAAAAGCATGGGACAGAAAGTTAATCCGCATGGCCTTAGAGTCGGAGTTATCAAGGATTGGGATTCCAGATGGTATGCAGAAGACAAGTTTGCTGACTACCTGGTAGAAGACTACAACATCAGAACATTCCTTAAAAAGAAATTATACAGCGCAGGTGTTTCCAAAATCGAGATCGAGAGAGCATCTGACAGAGTTAAGATCATCATCTACACAGCAAAACCTGGTATCGTAATCGGTAAGGGCGGCGCAGAGATCGAGAAAGTTAAAGCTGAGCTTCAGAAATACACAGACAAGAAGCTTATCGTTGACATCAAAGAAGTTAAGAGACCGGACAAAGATGCACAGCTGGTTGCTGAGAACATTGCTCTTCAGCTTGAGAATCGTATTTCCTTCAGACGTGCTATGAAGTCCACAATGCAGAGAACAATGAAGGCTGGCGCTAAGGGAATCAAGACTTCCGTATCCGGACGTCTCGGCGGAGCTGATATGGCTCGTACAGAGTTCTACAGCGAGGGAACAATCCCGCTTCAGACACTTCGTGCAGATATCGACTATGGCTTTGCGGAAGCAGACACCACATATGGTAAAGTTGGTGTTAAGGCATGGATCTACAATGGTGAGATTCTTCCGACAAAAGGAACTAAGGAAGGGAGCGATAAATAATGTTAATGCCAAAAAGAGTAAAACGTCGTAAACAATTCCGTGGCTCCATGAGAGGAAAAGCCCTTAGAGGCAATGTTATCAACTATGGTGATTTCGGTCTTGTTGCTACTGAGCCATGTTGGATCAGATCTAATCAGATCGAGGCAGCCCGTGTTGCTATGACCCGTTACATCAAACGTGGCGGTAAAGTTTGGATTAAGATTTTCCCGGATAAACCGGTAACAGCTAAACCAGCTGAGACTCGAATGGGTTCCGGAAAAGGCGCTCTGGAGTACTGGGTAGCAGTAGTAAAACCAGGTCGTGTTATGTTTGAGATTGCAGGCGTGTCCGAAGAGGTTGCCCGTGAAGCATTACGTCTTGCAATGCACAAGTTACCATGTAAATGTAAAATCGTTTCTCGTGCAGACTTAGAAGGCGGTGATAACAGTGAAAATTAATAAGTTCGTGGAAGATTTAAAAGCAAAGTCAGTTGCAGAACTGAATGAAGAATTAGTAGCTGCTAAAAAAGAGCTTTTCAATCTGAGATTTCAGAATGCAACAAACCAGTTAGACAATACAGGACGAATCAAAGAGGTTCGTAAAAATATTGCCAGAATCCAGACAGTAATCACTGAGCAGGCAAACGCTTCCAAATAGGACAGGAGGACATAAATCGTGGAAAGAAATCTGAGAAAAACCCGCGTGGGTAAGGTTATCAGCGACAAAATGGATAAGACCATCGTAGTTGCAATTGAAGACCATGTAAAACATCCTCTTTACAAAAAAATCGTGAAGAGAACATATAAATTAAAAGCTCATGACGAGAACAATGAGTGCAACATCGGAGATACCGTTAAGGTAATGGAGACCAGACCGCTGTCCAAGGACAAGAGATGGAGACTGGTTGAGATCGTAGAGAAAGCTAAATAAGGAGGAAACCAGTATGATTCAGCAGGAAACTAGACTGAAAGTTGCCGACAACACTGGTGCAAAAGAAATCCTTTGTATTCGTGTTATGGGCGGCTCTACAAGAAGATATGCAAACATCGGTGACACAATCGTTGCTACGGTTAAAGATGCAACACCAGGCGGCGTTGTTAAAAAAGGTGACGTTGTTAAAGCTGTAGTTGTTAGAACTAAAAAAGGCGCTCGTCGTAAAGACGGATCTTACATCCGTTTCGATGAAAATGCTGCCGTAATTATCAAGGATGACTTAACTCCGAGAGGAACACGTATCTTTGGACCAGTTGCCAGAGAGCTTCGTGAGAAGAAATTCATGAAGATCGTTTCCTTAGCTCCGGAAGTATTATAGGAGGGTGCCGAATGTCAGCTATGAAAATTAAAAAAGGTGATACTGTAAAGGTAATCGCTGGAAAAGATAAAGGTAAGGACGGAAAGGTCCTTGCAGTTAACGTAAAAGACAACACAGTAGTTGTTGAGAACGTAAACATGGTTACAAAGCACGCTAAACCGTCCGCAGCTAATCAGAACGGTGGAATCGTGACAAAAGAAGCTCCGCTTCATATCTCCAACGTAATGCTCGTTGTAGACGGAAAAGCTACAAGAGTTGGATTCAAGATGGATGGAGACAAAAAAGTTCGTGTTGCCAAAGCAACAGGAAAGACAATCGATTAATTAAGAGAGGAGGCATATAAAGGTGAGTAGATTAAAAGATCTTTACAAGAACGAGATCATGGATGCCATGACCAAGAAATTCGGATACAAAAACGTAATGGAAGTGCCAAAACTCGAGAAAATCGTTGTTAACATGGGTGTTGGCGAGGCAAAAGAGAACGCTAAACTTCTTGACGCTGCAATCGCAGATATGGAACTTGTTACAGGACAGAAAGCAATCGCTACAAAAGCTAAAAAATCTGTCGCTAACTTCAAAATCAGAGAGGGTATGCCGATCGGATGTAAAGTTACTCTGAGAGGCGAGAAGATGTATGAGTTCGCTGATCGTCTTATCAACCTTGCTCTTCCACGTGTACGTGACTTCCGTGGTGTTAACCCGAACGCATTCGACGGTAGAGGAAACTATGCTCTTGGTATCAAAGAGCAGCTGATCTTCCCAGAGGTTGAGTACGATAAGGTTGATAAAGTAAGAGGAATGGACGTTATCTTCGTTACAACTGCTAAAACAGATGAAGAGGCACGCGAATTACTGACATTATTCAACATGCCATTTGCTAAATAGGAGGAAAAGATTCATGGCTAAGACAGCAATGAAAATTAAACAGCAGCGTAAAGCTAAATTCTCCACAAGAGAGTATACTCGCTGCAGAATCTGTGGCCGTCCACATGCATACCTGAGAAAATACGGAATTTGCAGAATCTGCTTCCGTGAGCTGGCATACAAAGGTCAGATCCCGGGTGTTAAGAAAGCTTCCTGGTAGGCCGAGGCGAAAGCAACTTTTTAATCATTTAAATAATATTCACACGACATGTAAAGTCTGAAGAAAGAGGAGGAAACTTACATGACAATGAGCGATCCGATCGCAGATATGCTTACAAGAATCCGTAACGCAAATACTGCAAAACATGACACTGTAGACGTACCGGCATCCAAGATGAAAATTGCTATCGCAAACATCCTTGTAGATGAGGGATACATCGCAAAATATGATCTGGTTGAGGATGGAGTTGTTAAAACTCTTCACATCACACTGAAATATGGTGAGGACAAAAACCAGAAGATCATCACAGGACTTAAGAGAATCTCCAAACCAGGTCTTCGTGTATACGCAGGCAAGGATGAGCTTCCGAAGGTTCTTGGTGGACTTGGTATCGCAATCCTTTCCACAAACAAAGGCGTTATCACTGACAAAGAGGCTCGTAAGCTTCAGGTTGGTGGCGAGGTACTTGCATTCGTTTGGTAGGCCAAAGCCGCTTAACGAAGCAGTCATATAGCTTTTAAACTGAAAACAGAGAGGGCATGGGCCCTCTCCGACAATCTAAGTAAGGAGGACAAATTTATGTCACGAATCGGAAGACTTCCGGTTGCAATTCCAGCTGGCGTTGAGGTTACAGTCGCAGATGGAAACGTTGTAACAGTAAAAGGACCTAAGGGAACACTTGAGAGAGCACTCCCGACAGAGTTAGAGATCAAAGTTGAAAACGGTCATGTAGTTGTAACAAGACCGAACGACTTAAAGAGAATCAAAGCCCTTCACGGCTTAACAAGAAGCCTTATCCACAACATGGTTGTTGGTGTAAGCGAAGGATACAAAAAAGAGCTTGAGGTTAACGGTGTTGGTTACAGAGCTGCTAAGCAGGGCAAGAAACTTGTACTTAACCTCGGATATTCTCACCCGGTAGAGATGGAAGATCCAGAAGGTCTTGAGTCCACAGTTGACGGAAACAAGATCATCGTATCTGGTATCAGCAAAGAAAAAGTTGGCCAGTACGCAGCTGAGATCAGAGACAAGAGAAGACCTGAGCCATACAAGGGCAAGGGAATCAAGTACGTTGACGAAGTTATCAGACGTAAAGTCGGTAAGACCGGTAAGAAATAATTAAGGAGAGTGAGAATATGATTAACAAAGCATCCAGAAGCGAAATTCGCGAAAAGAAGCATAGAAGATTACGTCATCATTTAAACGGAACTGCAACTACTCCTCGTCTGGCAGTATTTCGTTCCAACAAGCACATCTATGCACAGATTATTGATGACACAGTTGGTAAAACTTTAGTATCCGCTTCTACTCTCCAGAAGGACGTAAAAGCAGAGCTTGAGAACACTGATGATGTACAGGCTGCAGCAAAAGTTGGAACAGTGATCGGTAAAAAAGCTGTTGAGGCTGGTATCGAGAGCGTTGTTTTCGACAGAGGTGGATATATCTACCACGGAAAAGTTAAAGCACTGGCAGATGCAGCAAGAGAAGCTGGACTGAAATTCTAAGAGGAGGAAAAGAACACATGAAACGTAATCTTATTGATGCTAGTCAGTTAGAGTTAGAAGATAAAGTAGTATCAATCAAGCGTGTTACCAAGGTTGTTAAAGGTGGTCGTAACTTCCGTTTCACAGCTTTAGTTGTTGTAGGTGACGGCAATGGACACGTTGGTGCAGGTTTAGGAAAAGCAGCAGAAATTCCGGAGGCGATCCGCAAAGGTAAAGAGGACGCTATGAAGAAGCTTGTTACTGTTGCAAGAGACGAGAACAATTCCATTACACATGACTTCATCGGAAAATTCGGAAGCGCTGAGATGCTTCTGAAGAGAGCTCCGGAAGGTACTGGAGTTATCGCCGGTGGCCCGGCACGTGCCGTAATCGAGCTTGCAGGTATCAAAAACATCCGTACAAAATGTATGGGTTCCAGAAATAAACAGAACGTAGTTCTGGCAACAATCGCAGGCCTGAGCCAGTTAAAGACTCCGGAAGAGGTTGCAAAGCTCCGCGGAAAATCTGTAGATGAGATTCTGGGTTAAGGAGGATATGGAAATGGCAGATACAATCAAGGTTACACTGGTAAAATCTCCAATCGGTGCAGTACCGAAACACAAAAAAACTGTAAAAGCTATGGGTCTTACAAAGATGCATAAAACAGTTGAGATGCCAGACAACGCTGCAACCAGAGGAATGATTCAGCAGGTGCAGCACCTGGTAAAAGTAGAAGATTAAGGAGGTGCCAGAATGGAATTATCAAACTTAAGACCCGCAGAGGGTTCCAAGCATAGCGATAACTTCAGAAGAGGCCGTGGACATGGTTCAGGAAACGGCAAAACTGCTGGTAAAGGACATAAAGGACAGCTTGCTCGTTCCGGACACAAGAAACCGGGATTCGAGGGAGGTCAGATGCCTTTATACAGACGTCTTCCTAAGAGAGGTTTCACTAACAGAAACTCTAAAGAAATTATCGCAATCAATGTAGACGTTCTCAATCGTTTTGAGGATGGCGCAGAGGTTACAGTTGACAGCTTACTTGCAAGCGGTGCAATCTCCAAGATCGGTGATGGTGTTAAGATCCTTGGAAACGGCGAGCTTACAAAAAAACTTAATGTTAAAGTAAACGCTGTCAGCGAGACTGCAAAAACAAAAATTGAAGCTGCTGGTGGTACAGTAGAGGTGATCTAATGTTTGAGACTCTTAAGAGTGTTTTCAAAGTAAAGGAAATGAGAAGAAAGCTTCTCTATCTGATCTGGATGATATTCGTGATCAGAATCGGATCCCAGCTTCCTGTACCGGGAGTCGACAGTGACTTCTTTAAGCAGTGGTTTGAATCTAATACCGGTGACGCATTCAATTTCTTTGATGCGTTCACCGGCGGTTCCTTTACTCAGATGTCAATTTTCGCATTGAACATCACACCTTACATTACTTCTTCCATTATCATTCAGCTTCTTACCATTGCCATTCCGGCACTGGAAGAGATGCAACGTGACGGAGAAGAAGGAAGAAAAAAGCTTACAGCAATCACACGTTATGTAACGGTTGGTCTTGCTCTGTT
The DNA here is from genome assembly GCF_018785605.1 of Blautia sp. MCC270. NCBI lineage: Bacteria > Bacillati > Bacillota > Clostridia > Lachnospirales > Lachnospiraceae > Blautia > Blautia sp. MCC270. Next base: position 120,737 of record NZ_WQQD01000004.1, on the reverse strand, counting down.
TGAGTCTGTTGCCATGGCAATCGGATTTGGACGTCAGGGTATGATCCCGAACATGAGCTTCCTTAAAGGAATCGTAGTTGTTGCAAGTTTAACAGCGGGTTCCGCAATGCTTATGTGGCTGGGCGAGCGTATTACAGAGAAGGGCATTGGAAATGGTATTTCCATCGTCCTGACTATCAATATCGTGTCCAGGATCCCGAGTGATATGTCCCTTCTTTATGAGAACTTCGTCAAGGGCAAAACAATTGCAAAAGGAATGCTTGCAGCCTGCATCATTGCTGTGATTATTCTGTTTGTTGTAGTGCTCGTACTTATCCTCAACGGAGCAGAGAGAAGAATTCCGGTTCAGTATTCCAGAAAGATGGTTGGACGTAAAATGATGGGCGGTCAGTCCACAAACATCCCGCTCAAGGTAAATACTGCCGGCGTTATCCCGGTTATTTTTGCTTCCTCTATCATGTCTTTCCCGTCGATCATTGCTCAGTTCGCTGGCAAAGGAAACGGAACGGGCATCGGAAGTGAGATCTTAAGAGGACTTTCCTCCAATAACTGGTGTAATCCAAGTCAGATCCAGTACAGCTGGGGTCTGATCGTGTATGTGGTACTTTGCGTATTCTTCGCATACTTCTATACATCAATTACCTTTAATCCGTTGGAAGTAGCCGATAATATCAAAAAGCAGGGCGGTTTTATCCCAGGCATCCGTCCGGGAAAACCGACTTCAGATTATTTGACTAAAATCCTGAATTATATTATATTTATAGGTGCAGTAGGTCTTGTTATCGTGGCCGTTATACCGTTCTTCTTCAACGGTGTGTTCGGTGCGGATGTTTCCTTCGGCGGTACATCTATCATCATCATCGTAGGTGTTATCCTGGAGACCGTTAAGCAGGTGGAATCTCAGCTGCTTGTACGTAATTACAAAGGCTTCCTGAACTAATTGAAAATGAAGGTTGCGGTGCGAAAGTGTCGCAGCCTTGATTTGTAAACAGGACTGTCTGAAAATCAGGCAGAAAACAGGAAAATGGAGGGTATGCTATGAGAATTATTATGTTGGGTGCACCGGGGGCAGGTAAAGGTACTCAGGCTAAGAAAATTGCGGCGAAATATGGGATTCCGCACATCTCCACAGGAGATATTTTCCGTGCTAACATCAAAAACGGTACCGAGCTTGGAAACAAAGCAAAAACTTACATGGATCAGGGACTTCTTGTTCCGGATGAACTGACCTGCGACCTTGTTGTTGACAGAATCCAGCAGGATGACGCAAGGGAAGGGTATGTTCTGGATGGTTTCCCGAGAACAATTCCGCAGGCAGAATGTCTGACAGAGGCTCTGAACAAACTTGGAAGCAAAATTGACTATGCGATCGATGTGGATGTGCCGGATGATAACATCGTGAAACGTATGGGCGGACGCCGTGCATGTGTGAAATGCGGTGCAACTTATCACGTTGTATTTGCAGCACCGAAGACAGAGGGGGTCTGCGATACCTGTGGTGACAAGCTTGTACTCCGTGATGATGACAAGCCGGAAACAGTTCAGAAGCGTCTGAATGTTTATCATGAGCAGACACAGCCATTGATTGACTATTACACCACACAGGGTGTTTTGAAGACGGTAGACGGAACCAGGGATCTGAATGAGGTATTCCAGGAGATCGTTGACATCTTAGGAGAATAAGAATGTCCGTAACAATTAAGACACAGCATGAAATCGAACTTATGAGAGAAGCAGGCCATCTTCTTGAGAAGGTGCATGACGGTTTGATCCCTTACATCAAACCGGGTGTCAGCACCAAAGAGATTGATAAGATCGGAGAAGAAATGATCCGGTCTATGGGCTGTATTCCGAACTTTCTGAACTACGGAGGTTTTCCGGCTTCTTTCTGCATCAGCCTGAATGATGAGGTTGTGCATGGAATTCCATCCGAGGAGAAGATCATCCAGGACGGGGATCTGGTTAAGATCGACGCCGGCCTGATTTATAAGGGCTACCATTCTGACGCAGCACGTACCTATGCGGTAGGTGAAGTATCCAAAGAAGCACAGCAGCTCATTAAGGTTACAAGAGAGTGCTTTTTTGAAGGACTGAAAATGGCAAAAGCCGGAAATCATTTAAATGATATTTCCAAAGCCATCGGAGCCCACGCAGCGAAATACCGTTATGGTATTGTACGTGACCTTGTAGGACATGGAATCGGAACTCATCTTCATGAGGATCCGCAGATTCCAAACTTCCCGCAGAAGCGCAGGGGCATCAAGCTCCTTCCGGGAATGACCCTGGCCGTCGAGCCCATGATCAACCTTGGTCGTGCGGACGTGGCATGGCTGGACGATGAGTGGACAGTGGTAACCATGGATGGTTCACTTTCCGCCCATTATGAAAATACGATCCTCATCACCGATGGGGAACCAGAGATTCTGACGCTTACGAATCTGTAAGTAGCAATTGTTGTCATGACATAGGAGGTAAAAAATGTCAAAAGCAGATGTGATCGAAGTAGAAGGCACTGTTCTGGAGAAACTGCCTAATGCGATGTTTAAAGTGGAACTGGAAAACAAACATGTGGTACTTGCACATATCAGTGGCAAGCTCCGTATGAATTTTATCCGTATTCTCCCGGGAGATAAAGTAACGATCGAACTTTCTCCGTATGATCTTTCCAAAGGAAGAATCATCTGGAGAGATAAATAAGAAATATTGTAAAAGACGACCTGGTGGCGTTAAGCTGCCGGGTCTTTTTTTGCCTTTTCTGCAGAAAAAGAATTTGAAGTGGAGTTTATCACTCACATTTTTTTACGTTTCTCAGGCAGCGATACAATTGCTTCCTGGTCTGATTACGAAGTGGAGAAACCGGATACACTCTAAGAATGTAGAATAATTGGAAATCAGTGTAAAACTTAAACTTGTTGACAAACTGTGAAGTGAGTGTATTCAGGATATGCAGCAAATCGAAAATCCTGGCTTTACGAATATTATAAGATAAAACATAAAAATCCCTCGGAAATGATTAAAAAATCATTTTTCGGGGGATTTGTTTATGCAGATAATTTTTTATTTTACTTATGTTATATCACCTTATCATCCAATCCCGCCCAGCACAACACCAAGGATTAGCACCAGAAAGCATACCGGAATATAAAGATATTTACACACCGGATAAAAATATTTCGTGAATGGTTTCTCGCGGCCTTTGTTGACCTGGCTTTCCACATAGCTCCGGCCGAAGATCCAGAAGAACATGATCCCTGCAAGTCCTGCGCCGAGAGGACAGATATAGATGGAAAGTACATCCATCCAGTCAGAAACAATGCCCTGGATCAGCAGAGAAGCTACAACGCCGATCACTGAGATCACCATGCAGGAAGGAATCCGGCCAAGACCTGTTTTTTCCTGAACTGTGGCAATAGGAGCTTCATAAAGGTTCATAAGCGAGGTCATGCCTGCAAGGAACACAGCTACGAAAAAGATGATGGCAATGATCTGTCCGCCAGGCATGGTTTTGATCAGGTGCGGCAGGTAGATGAACAGAAGTCCGGGACCGCCCTGGTCAAGCTTGGCACCTGTGGTAGCCATGGCCGGAATGATAACAAGTGCTGCCAGCATAGCAGCCAGAGTATCAAAAAGTGCTACCCTTGCAGCAGATGCAGGGATATCTTCGCTGTCCGGAAGATAAGATCCGTAGATCAGTGTACCGTTGCCTGCAACAGATAGGGAGAAAAATGCCTGTCCAAGTGCGAAGATCCAGGTGGAAGGCTTTGCCAGAATTTCCGGCTCCACGCGGAAGATATAGCGGTATCCGGCAGCAGCTCCCGGCTGAAAGGCAACATAGATGCCAAGGATCACAAACAGTATAAAGAAGATAGGCATCATCACTTTATTGGCCTTTTCGATGCCGCTTCCAACGCCGTACATCAGGATAAACATGCAGATCACAAGAGCAGCCAGCTGCCAGAGATTATTTCCCCAGGCAGAGGCCATGCCTCCGAATTTGGCGCCAAAGGACTCAATATCTGCCGGTGCCAGGGTAGATCCTGTAAAGGTTCCGAGCATATATCGGAAGATCCATCCCATAACAACCGTATAACCGATAGCCATGGCCAGTGCACCGATCACCGGTATCCAGCCCAGTGTTTCACCCAGCTTTCGTCTGCATTTGGTTTCACAGGCCATGCCGAAGGCGTCAATGGGCCCGGAACGTGTCCCGCGGCCAAAGCTCATCTCACCGATCACCCCGGTAAAGCCGATCAGTGCCACAAAAATAAAATACGGGATCAGGAACGATCCCCCGCCATACAGGGAAACTCTGGTGGGAAACATCCAGATATTTCCCATTCCAACCGCAGACCCGATGCAGGCCAGAATGAACCCCCAGCGGCTGTTAAAAGATTCTCGTTTTTTCATAAAAATAAAATTTCCTCTCTCCGTTGATCGTTTCAGTATAACATAATTTTGGAAAATAGGAAACTGCAGCATCTATACAGATCCAGGTATCTATACAGATCCAGGTATCTATACAGATCTAGGCGGATATTTGTGAGCCACATTTGTCACCTGCTCATAACCGTATAGCTGCGAAGCAGTTATGAGCCGGGCTCATCGGCGCAGGGCATTAGCATAAAATCGAAAATGATCCGGTCTGTGCCGTGACTGGGTATACTCAAACATCACACCGTCACTGTTATAAGTCTGGCTGGACACCACAGCCACGCAGTTATAATCCTTTACATTCAGATGAAGATATTTTTCATCAATTTCTGTAACCTTTTCCACAGTCATGATACGTTTGCTGTTGACAATGGTCATATGAAGCACCTGTTCCAGATATTCATAGATAGAATGACTGGCAATCTCGGCAGTAAGGCCGGGAACGGATTCCTTCAGAAAATAATTATGGTTGATGATCAGCGGGATATCTTCAAGATAATGGATACGCTGAATATAATATACTTCTGCACCAGCGGGAAATCCTGTGTAAGCTGACTGATTTTTGCTGATACAAAGCTCTGTAAAAAGAGCCACCTCCGTATGGGCATTCTGACCGTTCCTTGCAGCAGATTCCTTGAAGGTTTCAATCTCTCCGATGGTGAAAGCAGTCTTCTCGTTTGGACGGTAGATATTGCGGACACCTTTTCCCTGCATGGTCTGTACATAGCCGTCACTGACAAGAAGACTGACCGCACGTCGCAGGGTATTGCGGGAGCAGCCGTAAGTCTGGATCAGAGTGTTTTCGGAAGGCAGAAGCTCCTGATAGGCAAAGGTGTTGTCCTCTATTTTCATTTTCAGATCTTTATAGATATCTTCGTAAATACTTTTGGGCATTTCAATTCTCCATTCATGTTCGGTCAAAAATATATAGCAGGATTTATGATTTCTGAAATAATTATAAAAGATTTTCCCGGTAAGCGCAATGTAAATACCGTGGAATGTTTAAACAAGTTACAGAGTATATTGATATGTTATGAGGATAGTATGAGAAATATAGATGAAATCAATTTGTGGCCATTCAAAATCATGATACTGGATTTCGAACGCATATAAGCTGTAAGCGCCAGAGGGGCTTACGCGTAAACAAAAAAGGAAATGTGACAGTGTAAAAACAGATCACATTTCCTCTTATTTTATCAAAGCTAAAATAAAGTCAGGCCTCTTTTTTCTTATAGGAAAGATTCCTGAAGCTGCTGCCGTCAGAAGCTGTGCTTCGGGTAACTGCCGGTGTATCGGCTACGGTATTCCGGTCTGCACTGATCAGCCATACAGCATAGAAGGCAGGAACCAGACAGAGCCATACGCCTGAGAGACCGCAGGTCATATACAGGATCAGAGACAAAGCTGCACCTGTATGAAAAGAAAGCAGCGTCATTCCGTAGAATTTTGCTTTATCGCACTGTGCGCTGTCCTTTTTCATAAGGAACTGAGTGACAGCTGTGGTGAACTGGCGAAGGTTGTTGGTGGAAAAGATCGTGGAGCTGTTATATCCGCCGGGAGCCTTGAAGGTACACCACTGGAAAGGCATTGCAAAGAACACGGGGTAAAGAGCCACAACCGGAGACATTCCGGAAGGAAAGAATCCCAGGAGCAGGATCGCAAAGATATCGATCCCGATACTGATAAAACGAAGATCTGCGGAAAAATGCTCTGGGATCCAGACCGTAAGGATAACAGCAGCCATATATATGAGAAGCGCACCCACACGCAGAAGCATATCCGAAAAATTCCTGCCTATGAGATCCCGCACAACACCAATAAGATTGGCTGTCTGGGCATTGCCGAAAAGATCTGCTCTTGACACAATGGCATAAAGCCCCAGGTATCCACCGATAAAAGATAAGGTGTAATGTATCAGAAAACGATATTTCATTTCCGTATGCATATGTAAAGATTCCTTTCATTAAAATAGGCAGATTCCATATGTCTGCCGGACTTTGCCACCCATTATAATACAGCCTGTAAAAAAAATCAAAAATTTTTTTAATTTTTTCTTGCATTTCAGGAAAACAGGTGTTAGTATATATTTCAAGCGCGCAAATACTGTGTATGAGTGCGCCTGTGAAACTGCAGATATGAGACTAATTTACGGAAGGAGGATTTCCAGTGAAAGTAAGATCATCTGTAAAGCCGATCTGCGAGAAGTGCAAGGTCATTAAGAGAAAGGGATCCATCAGAATCATCTGTGAGAACCCGAAGCACAAACAGCGTCAGGGTTGATTTCCATATCGGGACTTCTTTGGAATGTTTGTGAAACGTGCGGCTGCAGTATGAAACACCCGGCAGGGTTGTTCTACTGAACAGATAATAAGCATGTATTGCCTAATACCGAGAGGCAACAGCGGTTAAGATCCGCAATTTCGGAAAGGCTGTGATTCGCCAATTACAGCTGGGTGTTTTACCGAGGCACCCCAATTAGGAAACTAGAAAAGAAAGAGGCAGGTCGATATGTCCCATTTCACCTTGCGAGAGCAAGTGACATACGATATGCGGAACTTTCAGAAACAGAAAATGGAGGAAACAGTACATGGCTCGTATAGCTGGTGTAGACTTACCAAGAGAGAAACGTATTGAAATCGGTCTTACCTACATTTATGGAATTGGTAGACCAAGCGCAGACAAAATTCTTGCTAAAGCAGAGGTTAATCCTGACACACGTGTCAGAGATCTGACTGATGACGAGGTTAAGAGACTGAGTGCTGTTATTGATGAGACAATGACAGTAGAAGGTGATCTGAGAAGGGAAATCGCCCTTAACATCAAGAGACTGCAGGAGATTGGATGCTACAGAGGTATCCGTCATCGTAAAGGACTCCCGGTTCGTGGTCAGAAGACTAAGACAAATGCGAGAACTCGCAAGGGACCGAAGAGAACTGTTGCAAACAAGAAGAAATAATTTATAGATATAACTAATTAATTTCAATAAAAGGAAAGTGTAGGTTAGTTTTAAAATGGCAAAAGTTACAAAGAAAACGACAAAACGTCGTGTCAAGAAAAACGTTGAACACGGACAGGCACACATTCAGTCTTCCTTCAACAATACAATCGTCACACTGACAGATAACGAAGGAAACGCTCTTTCATGGGCAAGTGCCGGTGGTCTTGGATTTAAAGGTTCAAGGAAATCTACCCCTTATGCAGCACAGATGGCAGCAGAGACTGCAACAAAGGCTGCTTTAATTCATGGATTAAAAACAGTAGACGTTATGGTAAAAGGCCCGGGCTCAGGCCGTGAAGCTGCAATCCGTGCGCTTCAGGCATGCGGACTTGAAGTAACCAGCATTCGTGACGTAACTCCGGTTCCTCACAACGGATGCCGTCCACCAAAACGCAGAAGAGTCTAATTAGGAGGTAGTTGAAATGGCAGTAAATAGAGTACCTGTTCTGAAAAGATGCAGATCCCTTGGCCTGGATCCGATTTACTTAGGAATTGATAAGAAGTCCACAAGACAGTTAAAACGTGCAAACCGCAAGGTGTCTGAGTATGGTCTTCAGTTAAAAGAGAAACAGAAAGCAAAATTTATCTACGGAGTTCTTGAGAAACCTTTCCGTAACTACTACAAGAAAGCCGACAGAATGCAGGGCCAGACAGGTGAGAACCTTATGGTTATGCTTGAGAGCAGACTTGACAACATCGTTTTCCGTATGGGATTTGCCAGAACAAGAAGAGAGGCTCGTCAGATCGTAGATCACAAGCACGTACTTGTTAACGGAAAATGTGTAAACATTCCGTCCTACCTGTGCAAAGCAGGAGACACAATTGAGATCAGAGAGAAGAGCAAAGGCTCTGAGAGATATAAAGGAATCCTTGAGATCACTGGCGGAAGACTTGTTCCGGAGTGGATCGACGTTGATCAGGAGAACCTGAAGGGTGTAGTTAAAGAGCTTCCTACAAGAGAGCAGATCGATGTTCCTGTAAACGAGATGCTTATCGTCGAGCTGTATTCTAAATAATTAGTAACTGTTTACTGTGTCTACAGTTATAAAAATTGGTAATACCCTCGAATGTTGATTAACCCAGAAGGAGGGAACCTTATAGTGTTTGATTTCAATAAACCAAAAATCGAAATTACCGAAATATCCGAAGATAAGAAGTTTGGAAGATTCGTTGTAGAGCCTCTGGAAAGAGGTTATGGTACTACCCTTGGCAATTCTTTAAGAAGAATTATGCTGTCCTCCCTTCCGGGAGCTGCAGTAAGCCAGGTGAAGATCGATGGTGTACTTCATGAATTCAGCTCCATTCCGGGCGTGAAGGAAGATGTGACCGAAATCATCATGAATCTGAAATCTCTTGCCATTAAGAATCACAGCAGTGACAATGAGCCGAAGACCGCATACATTGAGTGTGAGGGCAAAGGTGTTGTTACAGCAGCTGATATCCAGGCAGATCAGGATATTGAGATCATGAACCCGGATCAGGTGATCGCAACCCTGAACGGTGGAAAAGACTGCAGACTGGCCATGGAGCTTACCATTACCAAGGGTCGTGGCTATATCAGTGCAGACAAAGGCAAAACCGATGACATGCCGATCGGTATGATCGCAGTGGATGCGATCTACACACCGGTAGACAGAGTCAACATGATCGTAGAGAATACACGAGTTGGTCAGGTAACTGACTTCGACAAGCTTACACTGGATGTCTATACCAATGGAACACTTGATCCGGATGAGGCAGTCAGCCTTGCAGCGAAGGTTCTCAGCGAGCATTTAAACCTGTTCATTGATCTTTCCGAGAATGCTAAGACCGCAGAGGTTATGATCGAGAAAGAAGACAATGAGAAGGAAAAGGTCCTGGAGATGAGCATTGATGAGCTTGAGCTCTCTGTTCGTTCCTACAACTGCCTTAAGAGAGCCGGTATCAATACGGTTGAAGAATTATGCAACAAGACTTCTGACGATATGATGAAGGTTCGTAATCTGGGCCGCAAATCCTTAGAGGAAGTACTTGCAAAACTCAAAGAGCTGGGACTTCAGCTCCAGCCTACAGAGGAATAATCCGGAAACAGAGTAATGAGTGGGGTGTCAGCAGCAGGGCAGTAAGACCGAACAAGCATGTCCTGGTGTCCCACAGATGGAGGATAATAAAATGGCAAAATATAGAAAATTAAGCAGAACATCTAACCAGAGAAAAGCACTTCTCAGAAATCAGGTTACAAACCTTCTTCATCACGGAAAGATTGTGACAACAGAAGCTAAGGCTAAAGAGATCCGTAAGATCGCTGAGGGACTTATCGCTATGGCTGTACGTGAGAAAGACAATTTCGAGACAGTTACAGTAACAGCTAAGGTTGCTCGTAAAGATGCTGACGGAAAACGTGTAAAAGAAGTCGTAGACGGCAAAAAGAAAACAGTTTACGATGAAGTTCAGAAAGAGATCAAGAAAGATGCTCCTTCCAGACTTCATGCACGTCGTGAGATGATGAAAGTTTTCTATCCTGTAACAGAGGTTCCTGCTAAGGGCGCTGGCAGAAAGAAAAATACAAAAGAAGTTGACATGGTTGACAAGATGTTCAGCGAGATCGCTCCGAAATACGCAGATCGTAACGGTGGTTACACAAGAATCGTTAAGATCGGACAGCGTAAAGGCGATGCAGCAATGGAAGTTCTTATCGAGCTTGTATAATTTACTTCTGACCGATTTAAAGGACATTTGCAGAAATGCAGATGTCCTTTTTTTATATTCCAAAAAACTCGAAAAAATGCATAAATGGTGGGTTTTCGACCATAAATTACATTAAGATATCATAATTTGAATAACAAATCATGGTATAATATATAGAACAAAAAGTAACAATGATGGAGTAAAAGGGGATACATAAATATGACGATGATGACCATTGCCATTTGTGATGATATGCAGGCGGATGCGAGAAGACTTCACAAACAGCTTGAGCGGATCGTTCCAGGGTCAGAAATTCGGATATTTAAAAGCGGTGAGCTTTTATTGGAAGAATTGGAAAAGAAAAGGAAACCTTATGATGCAATCTTTGTGAACATTGATTCAAAGAAAGTAGACGGACTGGAAACAATACGGAAGATACGTGAAAAAGAAATGTCAGTGGCAGTGCTTTTTATGAGTAGAAGCGATGAATATTACAGAAATGCTTTTGACCTGTTTGCATATAACTATTTACTGAAACCTGTAACCGAAGAAACTTTGGAATATGTAATGGAACCACTGAAGAAGCGACTTAGCGGCGGGAATGATGAGCGGGTGATCCATTTTCAGTATCGTGCCCGTGTGTATACTTTACGCTACAGTCAGGTTAGCTATATTACCAGCAGTCTCCATATCGTGAATTTCCATAGGACAGACGGAAGTATACTCCAGTGCAGAGGTAAGCTGAAAGACTTCGAAAAACAGCTTGACGACGGTACATTTTTGCGGTGTCATCAGAGCTTTATAGTAAATATGGAACGGGTCACAGGCGCTGAAAATGACAGCTTCCATATCGGAGAGCATGTAATACCGATCTCCCGATCCTATAATCGGAATGCACACGAGAAATATGATGAATATCTGAGGCTTCAGCAGGAATATGACGAGGAAGAAGAGGATTAACTTGATTATTATCCTTTTTTAGCGTACAATCGGTAATGTATGAAATACGACTACACGTATGCGAAAGGATGATAAACATGGTCGGTGGGACTTTTGGTATTACCGGACAGAAACAATATAGGAATGATTTGGGACAGGTTCCCGGATATGATAAATTTGCAGAAGATAAAAAGGAAAGCAGCGAGGAAATGTTTTCCTTTACGTCTTGTGCATTTTTTTGTTGCCTGAGATGATGCGACGTTTTATACTGACATTGGAAATACTGTTTGTATCACTTTTTCTTCTGGGAGGTAGTTTCCCGGAAACAGAAACTGCCCGGAATACATCAGGAGGATTTAGCTGGAAGGACTACAGGACCATTGCACATGCTCTGGGAGGTATGGACGGAAAGGATTACCTGAATTCCAGAGAGGGATTTCTGTTCATGTATGAACAGGGAGTTCGTCTTTTTGAATTGGATCTTTCCAGGACATCCGATGGAGTATGGGTCTGCAGGCATAACTGGAACGATCCCATGGGACAGTGGGATGGCAACGGAAAAAAAGTCCTTACAGAAAAGGAATTCAGACAAAGTAAAATATATGGGAAATACACCCCCATGACACTGGAGGATTTTTTCCTTCTTCTGAAAGATTATCCGGATGCATATGTGCTGATCGATTCCAAACAGTATTCTCTTCGCAATTATCAGAGAACACTGGAGGATTACAGTGATTATGTGGAAATTGCCAGGAATGCAGGTGCCGGTGAGACGCTGGATCGGATCATTCCGGAAATCTACAATGAAGCAATGTTTCCCGGAACGGCCATGCTCTATTCTTTTCCTTCCTATGTATATTCACTGTGGCAGGAGTATTCTGTGGAAGAGCTGGAGTATATTGCATCCTTCTGTAAAGAAAAGGGAATTCCGGCAGCAACAGTATACTGGGAGTATTGGTCAGAAGAAACGGAGAAGATCTTTGAAAAAAACGGGATCAGTCTGTATGTTTATACGGTCAATGACCGTGACCAGGCCAGAAGATACATTTCGCAGGGAGCAGAAGGAATCTGTACCGATTTCCTGACAGCGGAAGATCTGTGGTAAGAGAAATAAAAACAAAGGAATCAGAAGATTATGAAAATAAGAACAACCATTGCTGTGATGGCAGCAAAGATCACAGGACATGTCTGTAAGCTTATGGGCCGGCAGGGTGTGACCTGGGCCGGTAAGGTCGCGATGAAGATCTGTCCGGATATCCTGGAAGAGCTTTCTTCTCAGGTAAGAGAAAAAATATTTGTAGTATGCGGAACCAACGGAAAGACCACAACCAATAACATGCTGTGCGCAGGCCTTGAGGCAGAGGGAAAAAAGGTCATCTGCAATCATACCGGTTCCAACATGCTCAACGGAGTTGTGGCAGCCTTTGTATTGGGGGCAAAATTCAGCGGAAAACTGGATGCGGATTATGCCTGTATCGAGGTGGATGAGGCATCCACAAGACATGTGTTCACAAGGATCAGACCGGATTATATGGTTATGACCAATCTGTTCCGTGATCAGCTGGACCGTTATGGCGAGATCGATATCACTATGAACATCCTGGAAGAAATGATGAAAAAGGTTCCGGATATGAAGGTCATTGTCAATGGTGATGATGCACTGTCTGCATATCTTGCCATGGACTGCGGAAATCCTTTTGTAACCTACGGGATCAGCAAACCGGTGATCGAGAACAAAACAAACGAGATCCGTGAGGGCCGGTTCTGTAAGTGCTGTGGAGAAAGGCTGATCTACAGCTTCTATCATTACAGTCAGCTGGGAGACTACAGATGTCCGAAATGCGGCTTTAAACGTCCGGAGATCGACTTTGATGCCACAGATGTGAAGGTGAATGATCAGATTGCCTTTACAGTGGAGGATAAACGGATCGTGGCCAATTATAAGGGATTCTATAATGTGTATAATATTCTGGCTGCCTATGCGGGAATTCGTACCGCAGGCTTTAAGGCGGAGCATTTTAATGAGATGCTCCGGAAGTTTAATCCGGAAAACGGACGCAATGAACAGTTTCGGATCAAGGGCACCAGTGTTGTTCTGAATCTTGCCAAGAATCCGGCCGGTTTTAACCAGAACATTTCAGCTGTGATGCAGGACGGATCACCAAAGGATATCATCATTGTGATCAATGATAATGCACAGGATGGAAAAGATATCTCCTGGCTCTGGGATGTGGATTTTGATCTTTTCGGAGGGGACAATATCAATTCCATCACAGTCAGTGGTATCCGGTGTCAGGATATGCGCCTCCGTCTGAAATATGTGGATATCCCGTCCATACTGGAAAATGATGTGGAGACAGCCATCCGCAAACGAATCGGGGATGGATGCGGCAATCTTTATGTACTTGTAAATTATACGGCGCTGTTTGGCACCAGAAATATCCTGAAGAAACTGGAGGGTGAGAAATGAAGATAACGATAGGGCATTTATATCCGGATCTTCTGAACCTTTACGGTGACAGAGGAAATATCCAGTGTCTGATGAAGCGCTGTCTCTGGAGAGGAATCGAGGCAGAAACCATAGCTTATGAACTGGATGACAGAATCGATTTTTCCAAACTGGATATCGTACTTCTTGGCGGTGGCTCCGACAGAGAACAGATGCTGGTATGTGAAAAGCTGAAGGAAATCCAGAAGGATTTCAAGGCGTATGTGGAAGACAATGGAGTTGTGATCGCAATCTGTGGAGGGTATCAGCTCCTTGGAAATTATTATAAGACGGATCAGGGAATGATCGAGGGTCTGAAGCTTGTAGATATGAGCACTGAGCAGGGAAAAGGCCGCCTTATTGGAAATATTGTGATGCAGAGCGCTCTTTTTGATATGCCCATCGTAGGTTTTGAAAATCATGGAGGGCGTACCACCATCGGAAACAACAGATCCCTGGGAAAGGTTCTGTCAGGATACGGAAATGACGGACAATCCGGTGAGGAAGGGGTTGTATACAAAAATGTGATCGGTACGTATCTTCACGGACCGCTTCTTCCCAAGAACCCGCAGCTTGCAGATCTTCTGATCAGCCGTGCACTGGAAAAGAAATACGGTAAAAAGATCGAACTTGAGAAACTGGATGACAGCGAGGAACAGGAGGCAAACTCCTATATTTTCCATCGCTTTGTAAAAAACGAAGGATAAGAGGGCAGTATGGCAAAATCAAACAATCAGAAGGCGAAGATCCTGTACCTTGAAAAAATGCTGCGGGAAACAGGGGAGCATCGGGTAATATCTATGCAGAAGATCCTTGAGAATCTTGAGAAACAGGGAATCCGTGCAGAGCGAAAGAGCATTTATGATGATGTGGAGGTATTACGTTCTTTTGGAATGGATATCCGTTATACAAGAGAACGGCCGGGTGGGTATTATCTTGCCGGTGAGAGTGCCGGAGAGGAACAGCCGTCTGAAGAACCCGGGCTGACTGCGGAAGCTAAGGAGATTCATGAAACTAAAGATATTCATGAGACCTCTGTGGCAGGGTACCGGAAGCTTCTTGAGGCTTCAGCCGGAACCATAAAAAAAGAAATAAAACTTCTCTGTACCGGAGCTGTACAGGCGGAGGTGCGTGACTTTTTCGGCACAGATGCAGAATATAAGATGAAAGATAGCGGAGATCTGACGGTAACTGCAGAGTTTCCGGAAAATGGAAAATTCTACGGCTGGCTGACCGGGATGGGCGGCAGTGTACGTATCCTGAAACCCAAGAAATCTGCAGCCGCCTACAGAGACTATCTGAAATCACTGGCAAAGGACTATAAAGGCTTATAGGAGAGATTTGATCATGAAGAAAAAAACAGCAATCCTGCTTGTGGGAGCTTTTGTCTTTACAGCAGCCTTTTCCGGCTGTGGAAAAAACAAAGAGGCGACAGAGGCAGCCAATGAAAGTGTGGAGTCTGAAGACCCGGAAGGAAAAGCCAAAAACAGCAATGATGCAGAGGAAGAAGAAAAAGAAGAAGCAAAAGAAACTGCGGCAGCAGATAAGAAAGTAGGTGTGTTTCTGCCTTCCTCAGCAGATGATCCCCGTTGGTCTGCTGATGGAGAAACTCTTCAGAATACACTGGAAGATGATGGATATGATGCAGAGATATTTTGGGCAGATGAAGACAGTGATACGCAGGTATCACAGATCCAGTCCATTCTGGACGATGAAGAGCTTTCTGCACTTGTCATCGCACCTTCAGATGCGTACAGCCTGAACGATGTGCTGGAGCAGGTGTATGAGAAATCTATCCCTGTGATTTCTTACGATCAGCTGATCATGGATACAGATAAGGTCAACTATTATGTTACCTTTAATACAAGAAAAGCCGGAAAAATGGTGGGAGATTCCATCATAAAAAAAATGGATCTGGAGAAAGCCCGGGAAGAAAAGAAAACTCTGACCATTGAGTTCCTTATGGGCTCTCCGGATGATCGTGACGCACTGTTCTTTTATAATGGCGTGATGGAGAAGCTTCAGGAATATTTCGACGACGGAACACTGGTATGTACTTCAGGAAAGCTGACCTTTGATGATACTGCAGTGATGCGTTCCGGAAGAAATACCGCAAAGAATGATATGGCGGAGATCCTTTCTCAGAATTATACAGAGGGTGCGCCGGATATTATCTGCACAGGTGCTGATGACCTTGCACTTGGGGCTGTGGATGCCCTGGAGGATGCAGGACATGTGTCTGGAGAGGATGGCTGGCCTATGATCACAGGAGGCGGCTGTGAGGCAGAAGCAGTGACCGCTGTGATCCAGGGAAAGATTGAGGATGATCTGCTGTTTGATAACCGTGTACTGGCAAATGACTGTGTGACGATGGTGGATGCTCTTCTGAAAGGGGAGAAGCCGGAGATCTCCGATTATGAGCAGTATGACAATGGGACCAAGATCGTGGGAACTGTGACCAGTGATATCCAGCTGATCGATGCAGATAATTATCAGATGCTTGTGGATGACGGATATTATGAAGAAAAAGAGATCATGCCGGAGGCAACTGCCACACCAACGCCGACAGTGACATCGGAAGCTACGGTGACGGAAGAACCGGATATAGATGAAAATACACCGGAAGCTGCATCGGCTTCATCGGAAAAGGAAGAAACGGAAATTTCCGGAACACCGACACCGGAGGAAACAGTAACTCCGACACCTTCAGAGAAAGCGGAAAAGGGTGCAGATGCATAGATCAGAAATGATATCATGATCTGGCTGTGATAAAAATAAAAATACTCCCGGAAACAATGTATATAAGTTTCCAGGAGTATTTTTTATGATAAATCTTATTCACGGAAAGTAAGTTTGCCATCAGCAATGGAATCAATGATAGCAAGGGATTCCAGATGGATACCCATGTCACGGATGGTCTGTCCGCCGGACTGGAAGCCTTTTTCGATAACGATTCCGGCTCCTTCAAGAGTTGCGCCGGATTTCTTAACGATGTCGATCAGACCGAGAAGTGCACAGCCATTGGCAAGAAAATCATCGATCAGGAGTACGTGATCTTCCGGTCCGAGAAATTTCTTGGAAAGGATCACATCGTAAACTTTCTTGTGGGTGAAAGACTCTACCTTGGTGGTGTACATCTCGCCGTCAAGGTTCACACTCTGTGCTTTCTTGGCAAATACAACCGGTACATGGAAATACTGTGCCGCAATACAGGCAATACCGATACCGGAAGCCTCGATGGTAAGGATCTTGGTGATTGGACAGTGGTCAAAACGTTTCTTGAATTCTTTGCCGACCTCGTTGATCAGGTCAATATCCATCTGATGATTCAGGAAGCTGTCCACTTTTAAAATATTTCCTTCTTTTACTACGCCGTCTGTCAGAATTCTGTCTTTTAAAAGCTGCATGAAATTTATCTCCTTTGATTTATCACATTAATATATGTTTACTGCCCACGGACAGAGCAGTAATATTTTTAATATGTATCATACGACAATATTTGCGTGAGTGCAATTATTTTTGACAAAAAAACATAAAATTATTATAATGGATAGGATGACTAAGAAAGGAACAGGCACAGATGAAAGAGTACGAAGTAATCTGGGAAATTTTTAACAAATGTCCGAGAAATCAGATGCGTGATGTATTTGTGGAAGAAGTGGAGATTGCAGATCCGGAAGCGTATGTGAAACAGAAATTTCAGGGGAAGGATGTCTCCTACGAGAAGACAGTACTGGAAGACGGAACCATCATTTTTGACATTCAGACATCTATGATCCGGCAGCGCTGTTCTTTCACGGAGATCTGAAGGAGGAAATACACATGAAAGAAACACATGTGCACGTTCTCGAGGATGGAACCGTTCTTGAACATACCCACGGGGATCAGGAACATGTGCATACTCACGATGGCACACATCCTCATCATCACAGCCACGCACAGACCAAGGCCGTACTCAACAGACTTTCCAGGGCCATCGGGCATATGGAATCCATTAAGCGTATGGTGGAGGAAGGACGTGACTGCAGCGAAGTGCTGATCCAGCTGTCAGCCGTAAAATCTGCGATCAATAATACAGGCAAGATCATCCTGCAGGATCATATAGAACACTGCATCGTGGATGCAGTGGAGCATGGAGACAGGGATGCTATCAAGGAACTGGAAAAAGCGATCGACAGATTTATGAAGTAAGGTAAGGAGTTCATGAGAGATCGTGAATGAGAAAAATATACGGACAGAGAGCCAGTTCTGTCTGTGTAAATACAAAGAATGAGAGGAATCTATTATGGCAAAAGAGTGTAGCAATACATCCTGCAACAAATCAAGCTGTGAAGGCTGCGGACAGAAACAGCCCCAGAGCCTCATGGCAGAACCAAACGTTTTTTCTGACGTAAAACATGTGATCGGAGTTGTCAGCGGAAAGGGAGGCGTGGGTAAATCCTTCGTAACAGGCTCCCTGGCAAACCTGATGGCTTCCAAGGGATATAAAGTGGGCATTATGGATGCTGATATCACCGGTCCGTCCATCCCGAAGATGTATGGCATCAAGGGCAATGCACAGGGCAGTGACAATGGGATCTATCCGATGCCAACTGCAAACGGAATCGAGGTTATGTCTGTAAACCTTCTTCTCCCGGATGAGGAGACACCGGTGATCTGGAGAGGTCCGGTCCTTGCAAATATGGTAAAACAGTTCTGGAGTGATGTGATCTGGGGTGAATTGGATTATCTTTTTGTAGATATGCCGCCAGGAACCGGAGATGTTCCGCTGACAGTATTCCAGTCCCTGCCGATCGAGGGTGTCGTGATCGTTACTTCTCCGCAGGATCTGGTCCGCATGATCGTCAAGAAGGCCTATAACATGGCTGATATGATGAAGGTTCCGGTCCTTGGAATCGTGGAGAACTATAGCTATGTGAAATGTCCGGACTGCGGAAAAGAGATCAAGGTCTTTGGCGAGAGCCATATCGATGAGATCGCTGCAGAACTGAAGGTTCCGGTCCTGGGCAAGATGCCGATTGACGTGAAGCTTGCAGAGCTTGCAGACAGCGGTCTGTTCAGTAAGATCGAGAATGAGTATATCACTGCGGCAGCAGACGTGATGCCGAAGGCTGAAGCGTAAGTAATAAGAATAATATCTGACCGATATCAATAACAGAAAAGACCACCGGAATTGAGTACATAAGGATCGTAATAATCTTATGGCAGATTCTGGTGGCTTTTTTACTGAATCAGGGAAGTATCCTGCTTCGATCGCGAAAAGCAGTAAGCGGAAGGAACTTGATCGTATCAGATCTGGGAAAAATATTTAAGAAAGCACTGGGCAGCCTGGGAAAGCTGCAGTGCTTCATGATGAGCGATCACGGCACTTCTTGCGGGCAGAGGTGTTTTCAGATGGACAGGTTCCAGACCCGGACGGTTGCGGAGCATATAATCCGGGATACAGGCAATACCAAGTCCGATCTCTGCAAGATCGATCAGCAGATCGTTGCTGTTCAGTTCAACCTCAGGCAGCAGTTTCAGTCCCTGGGCTGCAAACACCTGATGAAGATATTCGCTGGTGGTACTCTTTGGAGCGAGCATCAGGATGGGATAATCCAGAAGATTTTCCATGGAAAGAGGCGATTTGCCCATGGTGAAATAGTCCGGATTTGCCACGAAGATATCCCGGAATTCCAGCACAGTCTGAAGCTTGGTGTGGGCTGAAAGCCGGGAATTCGGGTAGTTGGTGACGATCAGCTCAGCCTGGCCGTTTTCCAGAAGCTCCGCACATCCGATGGAGGTACTGTTGATGATCTTGATCCGTACCTCCGGATGATCCTTGTGGAAACGGCGGAGATAGGGGATGAGAAAATAGCGGCACAGAGTATCGCTGGCACCGATCCGCAGCTGACCGGTAAGATTTCCTTCTCCGGAAAGGACAGCCTCTCCTTCGTTGAGCATGGAAAGGGCCGGCTTTACATGCTGGAGGAGAAGCTCTCCCTCCGGAGTCAGGATGACCCGTTTGGTACTGCGCACAAACAGAGTATGGCCCAGCTTTTTTTCAAGGTTTTTGACGGCCTGGCTTACTGCAGACTGTGAGATAAAAAGCTGTCTGGAAGCCTCCGAAAAGCTCAGCGTCGTGGCCACGTAATAAAACACTTTGTAAAGTTCAAGATTGATATCCATATGTGAAAAATCCTCCGCTTATAAATGATATAAGATATATTAATTTTACTAATGATATTTCCTATGATACTATATTTTCAGCAGAAAAGAAAGACTGAAATGCTTTCTGCACGTTTACCATCCTTATTATCGGATATAGAGAAAGGAGCCTTCTATGAGCAACGTAAGACGTGTGTATGTAGAAAAGAAACCTGCCTTTGCAGTAAAAGCAAAGGAACTGAAACATGAGATCAAACATTATCTTGGTATCAGCACTGTGACAGCAGTCCGTGAGCTGATCCGTTATGACGTGGAGAATATCTCCGATGAAGTATTTGAGAAAGCCTGCAAGACCGTATTTGCAGAGCCGCCGGTAGATGATCTGTATCTTGAAAAATTTGATGTGGCAGAGGGCGCACGTGTATTTTCCGTAGAATTCCTTCCCGGACAGTTTGACCAGAGAGCCGATTCTGCAGTGCAGTGTGTACAGTTCCTGGATGAGAATGCAGCACCGATCATCCGTTCAGCAACTACTTATGTAATCGAAGGAAACGTTACAGATGCAGAGTTTGAGGCGATCAAACATCACTGCATCAACCCTGTGGATTCCCGTGAGACAGGTCTTGAGAAGCCGGAAACACTGGTAACAGTATTCCCGGATCCTGAGAATGTGAAGATTTTTGACGGATTCAAGGATATGGCTGAGGCTGATCTGAAGGAGCTGTACGCTTCTCTGAACCTCGCCATGACATTTAAGGACTTCCAGCATATCCAGAATTATTTCAGAAATGAAGAGAAACGCGATCCTTCTATGACAGAAATCCGTGTTCTGGATACCTATTGGTCTGATCATTGCCGTCATACTACTTTCTCCACAGAGCTTACCAGCGTGAAGTTTGACGAAGGTGATTATAAGACTCCTATTGAAAAAACATACAAAGAATATCTGGATGCCCATAAGGATATGTACAAGGGCCGTGATGATAAGTTTGTCTGCCTGATGGATCTTGCACTTATGGCAATGAAGAAACTGAAAGCAGAAGGCAAGCTTGCAGACCAGGAAGAGTCTGATGAGATCAATGCCTGCAGTATCGTGGTACCGGTGGACGTGGACGGGAAAGAAGAAGAGTGGCTGATCAACTTCAAGAACGAGACACACAACCATCCGACGGAGATCGAGCCTTTTGGTGGTGCGGCAACCTGCCTTGGCGGAGCCATCCGTGATCCGCTTTCCGGACGTACCTATGTATACCAGGCAATGCGTGTGACAGGTGCAGCAGATCCTACCGTATCCGTAAAGGAAACTCTGAAGGGTAAACTTCCGCAGAAGAAGCTTGTCCGCAGCGCAGCCCACGGCTACAGCTCCTACGGAAACCAGATCGGTCTTGCAACCGGTGCTGTAAAAGAAATCTATCATCCGGACTACGTTGCAAAACGTATGGAGATCGGTGCGGTTATGGGTGCGGCTCCGAGACGTGCGGTTATCCGTGAAAATTCCGACCCTGGAGATATCATCATCCTTCTTGGCGGACGTACCGGCCGTGACGGTATCGGCGGTGCAACCGGTTCCTCCAAGGTCCACACAGAGGCTTCCATCGAGGTCTGCGGCGCTGAGGTGCAGAAAGGTAACGCGCCTACCGAGCGTAAGATCCAGAGAATGTTCCGCAGAGAGGAAGTCAGCCATATCATCAAGAAATGTAACGACTTCGGCGCAGGCGGTGTTTCCGTTGCCATCGGCGAGCTGGCACCGGGACTTCAGATCGACCTCGACAAGGTTCCGAAAAAATACGCAGGTCTTGACGGCACTGAGATCGCCATCTCTGAGTCTCAGGAGCGTATGGCTGTTGTAGTTGACCCGAAAGATGTGGATACTTTCCTGAAATTTGCAAATGAAGAGAATCTCGAGGCAATTCCGGTTGCAGTTGTAACGGAGGAGCCACGCCT
Source organism: Blautia sp. MCC270 (assembly GCF_018785605.1). Classification (NCBI taxonomy): domain Bacteria; kingdom Bacillati; phylum Bacillota; class Clostridia; order Lachnospirales; family Lachnospiraceae; genus Blautia; species Blautia sp. MCC270. The sequence continues at coordinate 99,123 of NZ_WQQD01000004.1, read as the reverse complement.
TGTCCTTAACTGGAGAGGAAAAGAGATCGTAAATATCTCCCGTGCATTCCTGGATACCAACGGTGCACATCAGGAGACCTCCGTTGAGGTTGAGATCCCGTCAAAGGACGGAAATCTTTTCGAGGAACGTCCGGATGTAACAGATGTAAAGAAAAAATGGATGGATACTCTTGCTGACCTGAATGTATGCTCACAGAAGGGTCTTGTGGAGATGTTTGACGGCTCCATCGGCGCAGGCAGTGTATTTATGCCTCACGGTGGCAAATATCAGCTGACAGAGACACAGTCCATGGTTGCAAAGGTTCCGGTACAGAACGGAAAAACAGAGACTGTTACCATGATGAGCTACGGCTTTGATCCATACCTTTCCTCATGGAGTCCGTATCATGGAGCTGCCTACGCAGTAACCGAGTCTGTTGCCAAGATCGTTGCAACCGGTGGTGACTATAAGAAGATCCGTTTCACCTTCCAGGAATACTTCCGTCGTATGACAGAAGATCCTAAGAGATGGAGCCAGCCGTTCTCCGCACTGCTTGGCGCTTATGCGGCACAGATCGGATTCGGCCTTCCTTCCATCGGCGGTAAGGACAGTATGTCCGGAACCTTCAATGACATTGATGTTCCTCCGACACTGGTGTCCTTCGCAGTGGATGTTGCAAAGGTAAAAGATGTGATCACACCGGAGCTCAAAAAAGCAGGAAGCAAGCTGGTATGGCTCCGTGCACCGAAGGATTCCTATGATCTTCCGGATTACCCGGCTCTTATGGAGCAGTATGATAAATTACATCAGGATATCCAGGCAGGCCGTGTGATCTCCGCATATGCACTTGACCGTCATGGAATCGCTGCCGCAGTCAGCAAGATGGCCTTTGGTAACGGCATGGGTGTAAAGATCGAGCATAACCTTGATCCAAGAGATTTCTTTGCTCCGGCATTCGGCGATATCATCTGTGAGGTTCCGGATGGAAAAGTCGGTGAGCTTGCCATTACCTATACTGTGATCGGTGAGGTTACGGATAATGCGAAGTTCACCTACGGTGATACAGAGATCACTCTGAAAGAGGCGCTTTCCACATGGGAAGGAACTCTGGAGAATGTATTTAAAACAGCAGCAGGAACCGAGGACGTCAAGGCAGATGACGGTTCCCTTTACAAAGCAGACAGCATCTATGTATGCAAACATAAGGTTGCAAAACCGCGTGTATTTATTCCGGTATTCCCTGGAACAAACTGCGAGTATGACAGCACCCGTGCATTTGAGAGAGCAGGCGCCGAGGTAGACGTAAAGGTATTCAAGAACCTTACAGCAGAAGATATCCATGATTCTGTAGAGCTCTTTGAGAAAGCCATCGATCAGGCACAGATGATCATGTTCCCGGGCGGCTTCTCAGCCGGAGATGAGCCGGATGGATCCGCGAAATTCTTTGCTACCGCGTTCCAGAACGAGAAGATCAAGGAGGCAGTTATGAAGCTCCTCAATGAGCGTGACGGTCTTGCTCTTGGTATCTGCAACGGATTCCAGGCACTGATCAAACTGGGACTGGTACCGTACGGTGAGATCTGTGGACAGAAAGAGGATTCTCCGACACTGACCTACAACACCATCGGACGTCACGTATCCAAGATGGTTTACACCAAGGTTGTCAGCAACAAGTCTCCATGGCTTCAGAAAGCACAGCTTGGCGGCGTATACTGTAATCCGGCTTCTCATGGTGAGGGACGTTTTGTCGCAAACGATGAGTGGCTGAAGAAACTCAAGGAAAACGGACAGATCGCAACGGAGTATGTACCGGTAGATGAGACCGGATATGAGGGTGAGTTTAATGTAAACGGCTCTTATATGAACATCGAGGGAATCACAAGCCCGGATGGACGTGTTCTCGGAAAGATGGCACACAGTGAGCGTCGTGACGCAGGTGTGGCTGTCAATATCTACGGAGAGCAGGATATCAAGATTTTCGAATCTGGTGTTGAGTACTTCAGATAATACCAGGGGGAAAAGGTCAAAAAGTCGTTCGTGCTTGCACGATAAGACTTTTGAACTTGGACCCCGCCAAACATGAGGAAGTAGCAATTTACGTAGTAAATTAGCGGATTCCGAATGTTTGAGGATTGCGTGAGCTGCGTGCAGCGGAGCAATCCGGGAGTATCAGGTTATGGGCAATACTTTGCCCATAACATCCTTACAGTGGCAGGGGATTTCAGACCTCCCTGCCACTGTAAAAATACAAAAAAGCATATATTTTTTAAAAAATTAAAAAAAGTGAAAAAAACTGTTGACACAAGTCACAAACCATTATATAATAGCAAAGCGAGTTGCGGAACGGAAGAGTTCCTAAGACGAACAACTGTTATGGGATCTTAGCTCAGCTGGGAGAGCATCTGCCTTACAAGCAGAGGGTCATAGGTTCGAGCCCTATAGGTCCCATGTTACAAAAGAATATGGCGAGATAGCTCAGTTGGCTAGAGCACACGGTTCATACCCGTGGTGTCGAGGGTTCGAATCCCCCTCTCGCTACTTAACAAAAGGTCTGAAGATTCAATTTTATTGGGTTTTTGGACTTTTTTTGTTATAAAATTCCGGCTGCCTGTGGTAAGACCAGATGTGAAAAGTTAAGATTGACATTTTACATCGTTTTTTTTATCATAGTAAAAGAATAGACATAACGAATCATTTCGGGAAATGAGGATTGTATAGTGAAAAAAAGAATGCTTTTTGTTTTCAACCCCAAAGCAGGAAAAGGAAGAATCAAGATGCATCTGCTGGACATTGTGGATATCTTTAATAAAGGTGGGTACGAAGTGATCATCCGTGCCACGCAGGGACCGAAGGATGCTTATGAACAGGTGAAGGAATATGCAGATCAGGTAGATCTGATCGCCTGCAGTGGAGGTGACGGTACACTGGATGAGGTGGTTACCGGAATCGTGGAAGTGGGCAGCCAGACACCGATCGGGTATATCCCTGCAGGAAGCACCAATGATTTTGCCAACAGTCTGTTTATGCCGAAGAGTATGACTGCAGCTGCCTCCATGATCATGGAGGAGCAGATCTATCACTGTGACATCGGTAAATTTAATAACCAGACATTTGCCTATGTGGCTGCGTTTGGACTGTTTACCAATGTTTCCTATGAGACAGACCAGGATCTGAAAAATATCCTGGGACATGTTGCCTATGTGCTGGAAGGGATGAAGCAGCTTTTTGAGGTGAAATCCTATCATCTGAAGGTAACCTCCGATGAGCTGACAGTGGAGAATGATTTTATCTACGGTATGATCAGCAATTCCAGATCTGTAGGCGGATTTAAGAATCTTACCGGAAAAAACGTGGATATGAATGACGGACTGTTTGAGGTGACACTGATCACCAATCCGAAGAATCCGCTGGAGCTTCAGGAGATCATGACTGCGCTTCTTACTGCAGAGGATAATACAGATCTGATCTATTCTTTTAAGTCTGCGCATGTTGTGATAGAGTCAGAGGAGGCTGTTCCGTGGACGCTGGATGGAGAGTTCGGTGGAGATCAGACCCGTGTGGAAATCGATAATCTTCATGAGGCCATGAACCTTTATCTTACCAGCAGTAAGAAACAGAAAAAAAGCCGGCTGAACCAGAAAATGCAGGAGATCAAGGAGATTACCCAGAAGAGCGAAGAATGATCCGAGTATCCGAAGACAAGGTGATCATACAGAGGTGAAAATGTCTTTCCTCATAAGAAAGACTGGATATACAGGAACGAAAAGGAGGAAGAAATGGGAGATTATATCAACGTAAAGGAAATCTTTGGCTGCGATGTATTTAACGATTCTGTTATGCAGGACCGTTTGCCGAAGAAGGTATACCGCGAACTGAAAAAGACAATAGAAGAGGGTAAGGAGCTGTCCATGGAGATCGCTGATGTGGTTGCACATGAGATGAAGGAATGGGCTATTGAGAAAGGTGCTACTCATTATTGTCACTGGTTTCAGCCGCTGACAGGTGTTACTGCCGAGAAACATGACGCATTTGTCACAGCGCCAAGAGAGGACGGCAAGGTACTCTTAAGCTTTTCTGGCAAGGAGCTGATCAAGGGTGAACCGGATGCATCCTCATTTCCATCCGGAGGACTTCGTGCAACATTCGAGGCAAGAGGCTATACAACATGGGATTGCACATCACCTGCCTTTGTACGTCATGACGCAGCCGGCGGGATCTTATGTATCCCCACAGCATTCTGCTCCTACACAGGAGAGGCGCTTGACCAGAAAACACCGCTTCTTCGTTCCATGGAAGCGGTCAATACACAGGCGCTTCGACTTCTTCGTCTTTTCGGAAATACAACATCAAAAAAAGTAACTCCTTCCGTTGGAGCTGAGCAGGAGTATTTCCTGGTTGATAAGGAGAAATGGCTCCAGAGAAAAGACCTGATCTATACAGGAAGAACTCTTTTCGGTGCTATGCCGCCGAAGGGACAGGAGATGGATGACCACTATTTCGGAACCATCCGTCAGAGAATCTCCGCATACATGAAGGAAGTCAACGAGGAGTGCTGGAAGCTGGGCGTAACAGCAAAGACACAGCACAATGAGGTTGCACCTGCACAGCATGAGCTGGCACCGATCTACGCACCGGTAAATATTGCAGCAGATCACAACCAGATCATGATGCGTATCCTCAAAAAAGTTGCAAGCCGCCATGGTATGCGCTGCCTGCTTCATGAGAAACCGTTTGCAGGAGTTAACGGTTCCGGTAAGCACAACAACTGGTCCCTGACAACGGATGACGGGATCAACCTTCTTGAGCCGGGAAAAACTCCTCATGAGAATATCCAGTTCCTTCTTGTTCTCACCTGTATCCTGAAAGCCGTTGATGAGCATGCAGATCTTCTGAGAGAGTCTGCAGCAGACGTTGGAAACGATGAACGTCTCGGAGGAAACGAGGCACCGCCGGCAGTTATCTCCGTATTCCTTGGTGAGCAGCTTCAGGATGTTCTGGAGCAGCTGATCAGCACAGGTACCGCCACACACAGTAAGACCGGCGAGATCCTGGATACCGGTGTTAAGACACTTCCGGATTTTATGAAGGATGCTACAGACCGAAACAGAACATCACCGTTTGCGTTCACAGGAAACAAATTTGAGTTCCGTATGGTTGGTTCCCGTGATTCCATTTCCGAGTGCAACGTAGTTCTGAACACGATCGCAGCAGAAGTATTCCGCGATGCATGCGACCGTCTGGAAGCAGCAGACGATTTTGATACTGCAGTACATGACCTGATCAAGGAGTATGCGATCCAGCATCAGCGTATTGTATTCAACGGAAACGGATATGCACCGGAGTGGGAGGCAGAGGCAAAGAGACGTGGACTTCCGATCCTTCCGTCCATGGTAGATGCCATTCCTGCGCTGACTACAGATAAGGCTGTGAAGCTTTTTGAATCCTTTAATGTATTTACAAGAGCAGAGCTTGAGTCCAGAGCAGAGATCCAGTATGAAGGCTATGCAAAGGCTATCAACATTGAGGCCAAGACCATGGTGGATGTAGCTACCAAGCAGATCATCCCGGCAGTGATCCGTTATACAACGGTTCTTGCAGAGTCCATCAATTCTGTGAAAGCAGTGAGCGCAGCGCTTGATGTCAGTGTACAGACAAGTCTTCTGGAAAAATCCTCCGCACTTCTTGCTGAGACCAAGACAGCTATGGATAAGCTTTCCGGACTGATCGCTGAGTCGGAATCCCATGAAGAGGGACGTGACCGTGCTGTATTCTTCAGAGAGAGCGTGGTACCGGCAATGCAGGCTTTAAGAAAACCTGTAGACGAGCTTGAGATGATCGTAGATAAAGATATGTGGCCGATGCCATCCTACGGTGATCTGATCTTTGAGGTATGATCGGTTAAATAAAATACAGGAAATAAGAGATGTTCCCTGGGTGCAGCGGCATCTTTGAAATCAAATGACGGGACAGATGTAAGATCTGTCCCGTTTTTTACCTGGTGGAGAAAAAATCTGTAAGCGGTTATCCGTCATAGGATCATATAATAACTGCGGATGAGGATATCTGCGGTATTCAATCAGATTCAGGAGTAAGTATATATGATAGAATTAGAATTTTTAAAAGAACAGAACGTTTCCGAAAGCCTGATCCACGGCATCGAGGAATTTCGAAAAAATTATAACGTTGATAAGGGGGCTGCAGCCAGAGTTACCAGACCGTCTATACCGTTCTACGGAAAAGAAATCCTGGAAATGGCCATTGCAGGACTTTTGGAAGGAGAAAATCTTCTTCTTGCAGGCCCAAAGGCCACGGGAAAAAATATCCTGGCAGAAAATCTGGCATATGCTTTTGGCCGCCCGGTTTATAATGTATCTTTCCATGTCAATACAAACAGCGGAGACCTGATCGGAACGGATACCTTTGTAAACAATGAAGTCTGCCTCCGAAAGGGCAGCATCTATCAGTGTGCCGAGTATGGTGGCTTCGGTATTCTGGATGAGATCAATATGGCAAAGAACGATGCGGTCTCTGTCCTTCATGCAACTCTGGACTATCGCCGCTCCATTGATGTTCCGGGCTATGACCGGATCGACCTTCATCCTGCGGCACGTTTTATCGGAACCATGAACTACGGATATGCAGGAACAAAGGAGCTGAACGAAGCTCTGGTTTCTCGTTTCCTGGTGATCGATATGCCAGCGCAGACAGAAGAAACCCTGGGATTTATTTTCCGCAAAATGTTCCCGGAGGCAAAGGAAAAGGCAGTGGAACAGTTTATCGGTGTATTTATGGATCTTCAGAAGAAATCCGTAAACAGTGAGATCTCCACAAAAGCGCTGGATCTTCGAGGACTTCTGGCTGCCATGAAGATTGTTCGTGCAGGACTTTCTCCCCTGGCAGCAGTGCAGATGGGAGTGGTGAACAAAACCTTCGATATTTTTGAAAAGGAGATCGTGGACGATGTAGTCCGTACAAGGATCCCGGAAGAGTGGACAAAGGACGATGTCTATGCATAAAGATCTGACAGAAGAACTTTCTATAGAAGATTACAAGATGGAGCTGGAAAACCGGATCCGTAATCTCCTCTGGACGGTAAGCGGCGACTATACACTGGATGTGAAGCCGGATGTATCGCTGTTTCTCCGCTCAAAAGAGATCGCTCTTTACGATGGGATCAAACAGGGGGCTTTTGCCAGATATTTTGACAAAAATCTGCTTGGCCTTTATCTTGTAAAAAAAATCTATCTGGATGCCTCTGAGACGGAGCTGACCGGGCTGACACAGCTCTGTATCGAAGCGGCAGTGGGAGAGCGGATCTGTGAAGAGCGCCCCGGGGTTCGCCGCATGAGAAAAAAAGCTCTGGAAGATATCCTGGATCAGGAATATGAAACCCTGCCTTTCTACGATAAGCTGTTAGACAGGCTGAAAATTGCAGTATTCCGTGATGTACTTACAGGAAGCGTACAGCCTCTGGAGAAAAAACTGTCTGTATTCCGGGATCAGATCTATGCCTGCGCAGAAAGCAGAGACACCATGGAACTGATTCGGATCATCGACAGCCTCTATAATGCGGTCATCGATCCGGACTTTGAGAAGAAAAACGGTTCCCTTGAACGGGTAATGGCGGTGACGCTGGAAGAACTGACGGAATTTGGATGGGAAGACTATCTTAATGAAGAGATGTATGAGGAAGCTCTGGAAAATTACGTGGAAAAGCTCACAGACCGGATGACAGATATTGAAGATTCCTCACTGACACAGGATATGGAAGAAAAACGTAAGGTGAAAAACAAGATCACGGTGATTTCAGAGGAAGCTCTTCAGAAAGCTCATACCTATGTGGAACTGAATTTTGGAAAAACCTATCTCACACCTGCGGAAGAAAAAAGAATGAACCATCTTATGTGCCGGGGAATACACGGAGACTGCAGCCTGTATTTTACAGAAGGAATCCTGAAAAATCCGGTTCGTGATAATTATCAGTACCAGTATGCAAAGCGTCTGCGTAATAAGAACATATGGGTCTATCATGACAAGCACAGAATTGCAAAACGAAATATTGCCATATTGACTGAACTCCTGAAAAAAGCACTGGTGATCCGAAGTGAAAACCAGGAAGTCCTATCAGACCGGGGAACTATCGTTCCTTCCAGGCTGTGGCGTATAGGCAGAAGCGGTGAGGCAAATCTTTTTAAGAGGATTCTTCGTGGAGACAATACGGATTTTGTGGTGGATATACTGATCGATGCCAGTGGTTCACAGATGAGCCGACAGGGAGATGTGGCACTGCAGGCTTATATGATCAGCTCTGCCCTGAGTAATGTGGACATTCCTCATCGGGTTATGAGCTACTGCACATTCTGGGATCATACGATCCTGCACAGGTTCCGGGAATATGATGATCCGGTTTCGGCGGATGAGGATATTTTCAATTATGTGACTTCCTCCAATAATCGGGACGGGCTTGCCATAAAAGCAGCGGGATACAGTCTTTTGCAGAGGGAAGAGGAAAAAAAGATCCTGATCATCTTAAGTGACGGACGCCCCTACGATGTGATCATAAACCGCCCCAATGCAAAAAATCCGGCCCCTTATCAGGGAAAATATGCCATTTCAGATACTGCAACAGAGGTGCGGCGTCTTCGGAGCCAGGGCGTCAGTGTTCTGGGGGTATTTGCAGGTGAAGAGAAGGATCTTCCGGCGGAAAAGAAGATTTTTGGAAAGGATTTTGCCTATATCCGGGATATCGGAAATTTCTCGAAGATCGTAGGGCGATATCTGACAAAACAGCTGGAAACGGACAACTGAAAAAAAAAAGTATTTTATTTTAAATGTATAATATTCAATTGTAAGGAATAAGGTCACTATGTTAGCATAAAAGCTGCATAGTGACCAATTATTTGCTTATAATTATACAGAAAATTGTAAATAATATATAATATCTCAGATATAATTTCTTGCAAAATACTGCGAAATTTGCTATACTATATAACGTTACTAATTTACTAGATAAAGGGAGAGGAAATATGAACAAAAACACAGAGTTCAAACCTTACATTCCTGCGGAGAAAATCACTCCGGAGCTCACAGTTACATCTGTGATCATGGGATGTATTCTTGCTGTCATCTTCGGCGCAGCCAATGCTTACCTTGGTCTTCGTGTTGGTATGACAGTATCTGCCTCCATTCCGGCGGCAGTTATCTCCATGGGTGTTATCCGCGTGATTCTTCGCAGAAACTCCATTCTGGAGAGCAATATGGTCCAGACTATCGGTTCAGCCGGTGAGTCTCTTGCAGCAGGTGCTATCTTCACCATGCCTGCACTGTTCCTCTGGGCAGAGGAAGGACTTACAAGCAAACCAGGCATCGTTGAGATCACTCTGATCGCACTTTGCGGTGGTATCCTTGGTGTACTTTTCATGGTACCCCTTCGTAATGCCCTCATTGTTAAAGAGCATGCAACTCTTCTCTATCCGGAAGGAACTGCCTGCGCAGACGTTCTTCTTGCCGGTGAGGAAGGCGGAGCAAATGCTTCCACAGTATTCTCCGGTATGGGACTTGCAGCTGTCTTCAAATTTGTTGTTGATGGACTGAAGCTTCTTCCGGCAGATGTTTCTGCAGCATTTAAATCCTTCAAGGGTGAGATCGGTATGGAGGTTTATCCGGCACTTCTCGGTGTTGGTTATATCGTAGGACCGAAGATCGCATCCTACATGTTTACCGGTTCTCTTATCGGCTGGATGGTCATCATTCCGCTGATCTGCCTGTTCGGACCTGATACATGGATGTATCCGGCAGCAGAGGGAACGACCATTGCCCAGCTTTACGCAAACGGCGGAGCATCAGCGATCTGGTCTACTTATGTTAAATATATCGGCGCAGGTGCTATCGCAACAGGTGGTATCATTTCCCTGATCAAATCCCTGCCGCTGATCGTTACAACCTTCCGTGACTCCATGAAGAGCATGAAGGGAAGCAAGAACACAAGCACAGAGAGAACCGCACAGGATCTTCCGATGCAGTTCATCCTTCTCGGTGTTATAGCAATGGTATTTATCATCTGGATCGTTCCGGCAATCCCGGTAACTCTTCTTGGTGCATGTATCATCGTAGTTTTTGGATTCTTCTTTGCAACAGTATCTTCCCGTATGGTAGGTCTTGTAGGAAGCTCCAACAACCCGGTTTCCGGTATGGCTATCGCTACTCTTCTGATTGCTACATTTGCGATCAAGAGCTCCGGTAAAACAGGTATCGACGGAATGACAGCAGCGATCGCTGTTGGTTCTGTTATCTGTATCATCGCAGCGATCGCCGGTGATACCTCTCAGGACCTTAAGACAGGATACCTTCTCGGTGCTACACCTAAGAAGCAGCAGATGGGCGAGATGCTCGGTGTTGTTGTTTCCGGTCTTGCTATCGGCGGTGTTCTGTATCTTCTGGATGCAGCATGGGGCTACGGTACAGCAGAGATCCCTGCGCCACAGGCTCAGCTTATGAAGATGATCGTTGAGGGAATCATGGGCGGAAACCTTCCATGGGGACTTGTATTTGTAGGTGTATTCCTTGCAATCTGCCTTGAGATCCTCCGTATCCCGGTAATGCCTTTCGCAATCGGTCTTTACCTTCCAATCTACCTGAACGCAACCATCATGATCGGTGGTATCGTTCGTGGATTACTTGACAGCAGAAAAGGTGTTGACGAAAAAACCAAGACAGCTCAGTCCACAGATGGTACCCTGTACTGTGCTGGTATGATCGCCGGCGAGGGTCTTGTTGGAATTCTTCTTGCGATCTTTGCAGTTGTCGGTATCAGCCTTGATATGTCCGGCGTTGTAAACCTTGGAAATATCGGCGGCGTTGTGCTGATGATCATCATGATCCTGTCACTGCTTAAATTCTCTATCTGGAGAAAGAAGAAAGCCTGATGAGAAAAAACAAAAAGGATAAGAAACAGGATATCAACTATCTTGATCTGATCCCGGAAACAAACCAGTCGATCCGGTGGCACCGGGACCTGAAGCAGCGGATCATTCTTGAGATAGAGAATAAGGGTATGTTCAATACCATCGCGCAGAAGGTTTTTGGCAAGCCAAGGTTTTCCAAGGTTCATCTTGATGAAATGGGAACTTTTATCTGGCCTGAGATCGATGGAGCCAAAACCGTGCAGGAGCTTGCCCTGCTGGTGAAAGAGCATTTCGGAGATAAGGCAGAACCGCTTTATCCGAGAATCGTAAAATACTTTCAGATAATGGAAAGCTATGAATTTGTTCATTTTATAAATAAAAAGACAGAAAAATAGCATGGAGAACGGGAACGGACGCAGAATAGTGTACGGTCCCGTTCTTTTTATGACACGTCAGTGCGGGAAACTGATGCAGTTGTCATATGATACTATAGCATTTCCGGGATTTTCACAGCGGAATAGAAATATTGAGGACACTTCAAGACAGAAATTCCGGGAATTGCTGTAAAAAATGAAAGGAGCACTTTATGAGTCTTGTGAAAAAAAAGGACTGGTATCTGGATTATCTTCTGATCATAGTAGGAACCGGGCTGATGGCACTTGCCATCAATTCCGTTTTTGATGCAACCGGGCTGGTAACAGGCGGCTTTTCCGGTATAGCGATCCTGGTGAAGCACTGGACCGGTGAGATCATAGATGGCGGGGTTCCGCTGTGGCTTACCAATATCACGCTGAACATTCCGCTGTTTTTTCTGGGATGGCGGATCAAAGGCTTTTCCTTTGTAAAAAAAGCTCTGATCGGTGAGATCTCCCTCTCAACCTGGCTTGCCATTCAGCCGGTGTGGAATATTGCGGGAGATGATCTCCTTCTGGCTGCTGTATACGGTGGTGTGATCCTGGGAATCGGCATTGGAATGGTTTTCCTTGGACAGGGAACCACAGGCGGAACGGATATGATGGCAGCACTGATCCAGAAGTATATGCGTCATTATTCCATCGCACAGATCATGCAGTTTATTGATGGACTTATTGTGATCGTAGGAATGTATGTGTTCGGTATCCAGCGGGCCCTGTATGCCATCATTGCGGTTTATCTGGTAACAAAAGTATCCGACAGTCTGATCGAAGGTCTGAAGTTTTCCAAACAGACATTTATCATCACGGAGAAGCCGGATGAGGTTGCCAGAGTCATTATGGAAGACCTGGATCGCGGAGCGACAGGGATCTGTGGCAAGGGGATGTATTCCGGTCAGGAGAAGACGATCATCTTCTGTGTGGTAAACAAAAAGGAAATTGTGAAGCTGAAAGAGCTGGTAGATGATATTGATCCCAACGCTTTTGTGATCGTTTCCGATGCAAGAGAAGTTCATGGAGAAGGTTTTATAGAGAAAAATTAGGCGGATTTCAACAAAAATTTGTAAATTTTTTCAGTTTTACTCTTTCATTTTTGGTGATTTTGTATTAAAATAGCCATAGATAGAGAGGGAAAGACAGAAGATAAGCATACACATAAGTGAGAAGGGATTGAACGGAATGATATCGAATCAGGTGTTACAGAATACGCTCGAGGGACTTAAAGAAATATCAAGGACGGAATTTTGTGTCATTGACACAGACGGCAAGGTACTTGCGTCTACCTTTTCTGATTTTGAGATCCAGCCGGCAGATATCCAGGCTTTTGTAGAATCCCAGGCGGACAGCCAGCTTGTCAAGGGATTTCAGTACTTTAAGGTCTGTGATGATTATCAGTTGGAATATGTCCTGGTAGCCCACGGAGATGATGAGGATACTTATATGGTAGGCAAGCTTGCAGCCTTCCAGATCCAGAATCTGATCGTTGCGTACAAGGAGCGTTTTGACAAAGACAGCTTTATCAAGAATCTTCTTCTTGATAATCTTCTTCTGGTGGATATTTACAACAGAGCGAAGAAGCTTCATATTGAAGCAGATGTCCGTCGTGTAGTTATGATCCTGGAACTGAACCAGGAGAAAGATCACAGCTCTGTAGAGAGCGTGAAAAGCCTTTTTGGCGGAAAGAGCAGAGATTTTATCACTGCTGTTGATGAGAAGAGCATCATTATAGTCAAGGAACTGGAAGAGGGAGAGGGCTATCCGGAGATGGATAAGCTGGCTCATACGATTATGGATACTCTGGATCTGAATAAAGACGGTGAGGATGTCCACATGGCATACGGTACCATTGTCAATGAGTTGAAAGAAGTTTCACGTTCCTACAAGGAAGCGCGTATGGCCCTTGATGTAGGTAAGATCTTCTTCGGAGACAGGGAAGTTATCGCATACAGCTCACTTGGAATCGGACGCCTGATCTATCAGCTGCCTATTCCTCTGTGTAAGATGTTTATCCGCGAGATCTTTGACAACAAATCTCCGGATGATTTCGATGAGGAGACACTTGTCACCATCGATAAATTCTTTGAGAACAGTCTGAACGTATCTGAAACTTCACGTCAGCTGTATATCCACAGAAATACGCTGGTATATCGTCTGGATAAACTCCAGAAGAGTACAGGCCTTGATTTGAGAGTGTTTGAGGATGCCATTACATTTAAGATCGCGCTGATGGTTGTTCGATATATGAAATATATGGAAACCTTAGAGTATTAATAGCATTCGGAATGCAAGATGATAGTTTGCTATATTAAGGTAACATATTAGAACTTTTAAACTGCCGCTTATTCCTTCCCGGAATAGGCGGCAGTTTTTGTATGAGCGTTTTTCATCATGGAATATTGTGTAAATGTCCCTCCTGTTTGGAAGCATTCACGAAGTGTGTTACTGAGAACGGAGTGAGCAGTAACGAATTCACATGAACTTCACAGATAACATCCATGACTCTATTGTAATTTTGGTATTTTTACGTTAAAATAAATAATTTGAAGAGGGCTGTTGATTACTGTTCACTGGTAATATTCCGCGGAGCGCATTAATGAGAATGGAGTGAACAGTAACAGTTGTAGGGCCCGGGAAATTTATTCTTGCATTTAAACAGAAAATATATTACAATAATGTTACAAAAAAATTAAGAAAATTATGCTTTTATAATATAGAGGAGGATATATATGATCGATCTTGTAGATGTGAGCAAATCTTACGGCCCGGGTCTTCCGGCTGTGAATCATGCGAACTTACATGTTGACAAAGGGGAATTCGTATTTGTAGTAGGAAGCAGTGGCTCCGGTAAATCCACACTGATCAAGCTTCTGATGAAAGAACTGGATTCTACCAGCGGAACGATCACAGTCAGCGGGGAACGTCTGGAGAAGATGAAACACAGACGCGTTGCCAAGTATCGCAGAAAGCTTGGGGTAGTATTTCAGGATTTCCGTCTTTTAAAAGACCGTAATGTATATGAGAATGTAGCATTTGCGCAGCGTGTTATAGGAAGACCTACCCGTGTGATACGCAAACGTGTGCCGGAGGTTCTCCAGGAGGTAGGACTTGCAGGAAAGTATAAGGCATACCCGGATGAGCTTTCCGGTGGTGAGCAGCAGAGAGTTGCTCTTGCCAGAGCACTGGTAAACCGCCCAGACATCCTTCTGGCAGATGAGCCGACCGGAAACCTGGATCCGAAAACCTCTGAAGAGATCATGGCTCTGATGGAGCAGATCAATGACAGAGGAACCACAGTTCTGGTAGTTACCCACAATAAGGACATCGTCAATGCCATGCGCAAGCGAGTAGTCACCATGCACAACGGCAAGATCATCAGCGATGAGAAAGAGGGAGGATATCATGAGGCCTAGTACGATCTGGTATACCCTGAAGCAGGGCTTTAAGAATATAAAAAGAAACTGGATGTTTTCCCTGGCATGTATCATCACGATGGCAGCCTGCATTTTTCTGGTAGGCATTTTCTATTCCATCGTGAACAACGTCGGTAATATTGCCCATAAGGTGGAAGAAGAAGTACCGATCACAGTATTCTTTGATGAGGGCACTTCAGAGGAAGAGATCCAGGCGATCGGCGATGCTATTCAGTCCAGGCCGGAAGTGGCCAGGATGGACTATCAGTCCGCAGATCAGGCATGGGAAGAATACAAACAGAAATATTTTGGAGATGAAGATGCGGCAGATGGATTTAAAGATGATAACCCTCTTGCCAATTCATCCAATTATCAGGTATATCTTAATGATATTACCAAGCAGACAGAACTGGTGAATTATATCCAGGGACTGGAACATGTCCGGAAGGTAAATCAGTCTGAACAGGCATCCAGGACACTTGGTTCCATTAACAAGCTGGTTTCTTATGTGTCGATTGCCGTGATCGCAATCCTTTTGATCATTTCCATATTCCTGATCAGCAATACAGTATCTATGGGTATTTCTGTCCGCAAGGAAGAAATCGGAATTATGAAATACATAGGAGCTACAGATGCTTTTGTACGACTGCCATTCCTTCTGGAAGGTATGATCCTCGGTGTGATCGGTGCGGCGATACCGCTGATCTGCCTGTTTTTCCTGTATAATTCCGCTGTAGAGTTTATTCTGACAAAATTCAATGTATTGACAGGAATCGTGGATTTCATTCCAATCTGGCAGATTTATGAGGGTCTGGTTCCTATGGGACTTGGACTTGGTGTGGGAATCGGTCTTTTGGGAAGCTTTTTCACAACAAGAAAACATCTCAGAGTATAACCAAATAGCAGAGAATCTTATGTATCCGCATGATGTGTGATCATAAGATATACAGCGGCTGTCGGAATATCGGCAGCCGTTTTCGGTATATAAAAACCGGACGGCGCACAGAGGAGTACAGAAAATCTGTGATCTTATCGGCTTTACCGGCTGTGCAGAAGAAAGGAAAAATATGAAAAATAAAGAATTCAAAAAAGGTATAGCCATTGGAGTGGCAGCAACGCTGGTTGTGACAGGCGCTGTTTTTACCAGCTATCAGAAAGTACTGTTTCCGAAAGGCAATGCGCTTTCCGATGTGAAAACGGTTCAGAAGCTGAATTACCTGGAAGAACTGATCGATGAAGAATATCTGGATGAAAAAGACGAAAGCAGCCTGCGTGAGGGGCTTTATGTTGGCCTGCTTGCCGGCCTGAAGGATCCGTACTCCACCTATTACACAGCAGAACAGTATAAAGAGCTGAATACTTCCAATGAAGGCTCCTACGTAGGGATCGGTGCCGTTCTTCAGAAGGATGACACCGGAGGGGCAAAGATCATACAGCTTTATGAGGGTGGCCCTGGAGAACAGGCGGGACTGAAAAAGGGAGATGTGATCAAGGCAGTAGATGGAGCTGATGTTACAGACAAAGAAACTTCCGATATTGCTGCCATGGTCCGTGACAGTGAGAAAGATTCCGTAATGCTGACCATACAGCGGGAAAACGAAGAGAAAACCCGGGATGTCAAAGTGGAGATCCGGGATGTGGAGATCCAGACGGTTTCCCATGAGATGCTTTCCGGAGACACCGGCTATATCCGGATCTCCGAATTTTCTGAGGTGACCAGCGATCAGTATAAAAAAGCATTTGCAGATCTGAAGGAACAGGGAATGAAGAAGCTGGTTGTGGATCTCCGTGATAATCCGGGCGGTCTTCTTACTGCAGTCTGCGGCGTGCTACGCCAGATTCTTCCGGAAGGACTGATCGTCTATACAGAGGACAAAAATGGAAAAAGGGAAGAGGAGACCTGCGACGGAAAAAATGAACTGGACATGCCGCTGGCTGTTCTGGTAAACGGAAACAGTGCCAGTGCATCGGAGATCTTTGCGGGGGCGGTAAAGGACTACGGGATTGGAACGATTGTAGGAACAACTACCTATGGGAAGGGCGTGGTGCAGACCATCCAGCCTCTTACCGATGGCAGTGCGGTAAAGATCACCATCGCAAAATATTTTACGCCAAAGGGCAATGATATCAACAAAAAAGGAATCACTCCGGATGTGGAAGCAGAGCTTTCCGGAGACATCACAGACTGGACAGAACTTACACATAAAGAAGACGCGCAACTTCAGACAGCCCTGAAAGAGATAGGACAGAGCTGACGCGTTCGGAGGGGAGAAAAAATGATAACTTTACAATTATTGCAGCAGATCGTCGTATTTTTTCTGATGATGTCCTGTGGATTTACAGTGGTAAAATGCGGACTTATCGATGCAAAAAGCAGCAGGACACTTTCAGTCATCTGTATCTACATCATCATGCCCTGTGTAATGATCAATGCTTTTCAGATCGAATATTCCAGAAGCATCCGGAATGGCTTCCTTCTGGCAGTGGCAGCAGCCATCCTGATCCATATTTTTCTTCTGGTATTTGTACAGATCATCGGCAAGCCACTGAAATTAAGTGTGGTAGAAAAAGAATCCATCATCTATTCCAATTCCGGAAATCTGGTGATCCCTCTTGTAACGGTAGTCCTTGGGGAAAAATGGGTGATCTATGCCAGTGCTTTCCTGAGTGTGCAAATGATCCTGATGTGGACCCACGGACAGTCGCTGATGGAGGCGAAGGCCGGCATCAACTGGAAAAAAATCCTCTGCAACATCAATCTGATCGCTATTATCCTTGGAATCGTTCTGTTCTTCACGCAGATCAGACTGCCGGTGATCCTTGGAAACACCATGAGCCAGATTTCAGCCACCCTGGGACCTGTATGTATGATCATGCTTGGAATGACCATGACGGAGGTAAAATGGAAAGATATTTTCAGTCATTCCAGGATCTATCTGATCACAATCTTGAAAATGGTGGTGACTCCGCTGCTCATACTGTTGTTTTTGAAGTATCTGCCCTTGGCTTCAATGGTAAAGGATGGAAAAACCATTCTGCTTATCAGTCTGATGGCAGTGATCACACCGTCGGCAACAACGGTTGTACAGCTGGCACAGCTCTACGATCAGGACCCGATCTATGCCAGCACCATCAATGTAATGACAACGCTGGTAAGTATCATAACCATGCCACTGATGGTCATGTTGTATCTTGCCTGAGCATCTCAGGGAATCGTTACGGATAACTTTGTGTCAGGCAACATGCTTTGCGGATATTACCTGTGAACAGTGATCGGAAATCCTGCCCTCATAATTGTAAAAACAAAATAAAAGTGATAGAATCAAATCATATGAGGGCAGAAGAACTATATCTGCTCATAGTGAAAAACATAGCACAGGATCATCAAAACAGGAGGATAGCATAAATGGAACGACATGCTTTTGCAATGAAAGTAAAAGAAGGAAAAATGAACGATTACCGTAAGACCTTAGGCGAAATCTGGCCGGAGCTTACCGCATATCTGGATCGCAACGGCATTCATAATTTCAGCATCTGGAATGCTGCAGACCTGATCTTCGGATATTATGAAAATGCAGACGGAGCTGTGATCTCTCCAAAAGAGGAGAAAGTAAAAGCAGCACTGACTGAAAAAATCCAGGATACATTTACCTGGATCTCCACTCCTGGAAAAGACATGCGTCTGATGTATCATAATTTTGGTGTTGTGAGAGAAAACAAAGAGCTGATCCGCCACAGAATGTTCATGACAAAATTAAAAGACGGCTGTGAGGAAGAATACAAGGCTCGTCATGACGGACTTGTAGCACAGAGAGGCGATACAATAGATCCGGGCCCGGACAGTAACTTCAGCATCTGGAGCTCAGGCGGATATATTTTTGGATACGATGAGATCGACACCACCATGGAAGTGGAAGAAACACCGGAAGCAAGAGAGGCGACCATCGCATGGGAGACACGTCAGCTGGGGATCATGGACTGGATCACCAACGATGTGGACTGGATGACAAAAGAAGTACATCCGTCCAGTGTACGTCTTGCATGGCATAATTAAAAAAATGGGGAAATAAAAAGGAAGGAGGCCGGGGCTTTGTTTGGAGGTAGCCCCGGCAGTATGAAAAAGAAAAAAGTGTTATCAAAGGTAGTACCCTTTGCACATCTAATAATATACTCACATTTTGTGGTCATTCTGTGACGTCATTCTGAAAAAAGTATGAACAAAAAAGAAAAATTAGCTGAACTGAAATCTTAACAATTCTTAAAATTCCCATATTTAGTTGAAACCATACGCCCCGACTGTTATACTGTGAGTAACAGAAAACATCAGGAAAAAATACGTTTTCTTCCTGAGATCAATAAAATAATGAGGCGTGAATTTATGAAACGTTTTTGGAAATATGTAACAGGGGTTGTACCTGCGTACGGGCTTTTTCCCCTTGTTTTTTCATTTGTATTTAACTGTCTTGTATATTCCGGTTCAAGGGCAATTGCAGGCGGTTGGTACCATCACAACATAGAAAGTAGTCTTGACCTGCGGCTCCCGTTTGTGCCGCAGTTTTTAATTGTCTATTTCGGATGTTATATATTCTGGGCAGTGAATTATATTCTTGCGGCAAGGCAGGAGAAGGAACAGGTTTACCGTTTTTTTACCGCAGATCTTATATCCCGCTGCGTGTGCCTGATCATATTTCTGGCATACCCCACCACCAACACAAGACCGGTGATCGAGGGGAGCGGTTTCTGGGATCTGCTGGCAGGATGGCTTTATTCCATTGATGCGGCGGATAACCTGTTTCCATCCATTCACTGCCTGGTAAGCTGGTTCTGTTTCCTGGGAATCAAAGACCAGAAAAGAATTCCGGCATGGTATAAAGGAGTATCTTTTGTGCTGGCAGTTCTGGTTTTTCTGTCCACCCTTTTTACCAAGCAGCATGTTCTGGTGGATGTGGCCGGTGGCGTGATCCTGGCACAGATATGTTTTATGCTGGGACAGAAAACGGAGATCTGGCATATTTATGAACGGGTCGGAAGTAAAATTGAGAAGAAGATCAACAGATATATAGAAGGTGCCAAGAGATGAAAAGCAGAAAAAAGATCATATTTAACGGAGTATTCCTGGCGGTCGTTTTTGCCCTGACCATCTACGGCGTTTTTCACGGAGAAGATCTGTCTTCCATGATGGATGCCATACACAGGGCTGACAAACGGTGGCTGATTCCGGGAATTGCACTGGTAGCGTTTTTTATCTGGGGAGAATCCATCATCATCTGGTACATGATGAGATCCAGTGGAATCCAGCTGAAAAAGAGAACCTGTTTTCTGTTCTCTTCCGTGGGATTTTTTTTCAGCTGTATCACACCGTCCGCCAGTGGCGGACAGCCCATGCAGATCTACTACATGAAAAAAGAAAAGATTTCCATTCCGGTGTCAACGGTAATTCTGATGATCGTAACCATCACCTATAAACTGGTACTTGTGGTGATCGGTATTGGAATCGCAATTTTCGGAAGGGGATTTCTCCATAAATATCTGGAAGGGATCCTGCCGGTGTTTTACCTGGGACTGGCACTGAATATTTTCTGCGTTACATTTATGACCATCCTGGTGTTCCATCCACTTCTGGCAAAAGCGATCATGGTAAAGGGAATGAAACTTCTGGAACGACTTCATCTGGTGAAGAAAAAAGATGGGCGTCTGAAAAAACTGGAAGATTCCATGGATACTTACCGAAATACTGCGGCATATCTGAAGAATAATCCTTTTGTGATCGTTAAAGTTATTGGAATCACTTTTATCCAGCGTATGGCACTGTTTGCGGTGACCTGGTTTGTATATCAGGCTTTTGGACTTCACGGCACCGGATTCTGGGAGATCCTTTTTCTCCAGGCCGTGATCTCGGTATCTGTGGATATGCTGCCGCTTCCGGGAGGAATGGGAATCAGTGAGACGCTGTTCCTTAATATTTTCAGCCCGGTGTTCGGGGGACTGCTGCTTCCGGGAATGGTACTTAGCAGAGGGCTTGGATATTATGGGGAGCTTCTGATCAGTGCGGCGTTTACAGTGGTGGCCCAGCTGACTATTGGAAAAAAGTAATTGAAAGAGAAAAATGAGGTGTGCAAATGATAGGATTTTATGATTACACGGTAATAATGACTTACATAAGCGTAGTGTCTTCCATGATCGGAATCTTCTGCGCTGTGACGGACCATATTTCAGCAGCAGTGTGCTGTCTGGCATTTTCCGGGTTGTGTGATATGTTTGACGGAAAGATTGCGCGAACCAAGAAGAACAGAACGGAGGAAGAGAAGTGCTTCGGGATCCAGATCGATTCTCTTGCGGATATTGTCTGTTTCGGAATCCTTCCCATTGTGCTGGGATTTAAGCTTGGCATGTATCATATTTACGGAATTGCCATTCTTCTGTTCTACGGTCTTGCAGGCCTGA
The DNA here is from genome assembly GCF_018785605.1 of Blautia sp. MCC270. Taxonomy (NCBI): domain Bacteria; kingdom Bacillati; phylum Bacillota; class Clostridia; order Lachnospirales; family Lachnospiraceae; genus Blautia; species Blautia sp. MCC270. The sequence goes on along the minus strand of NZ_WQQD01000004.1, from coordinate 77,972 downwards.
TCCGTCTGGCATATTTCAATGTTATGGAAGAAAAACGCCAGAATGAAACCTCCGAAAACCGGAAATATTATCAGGGACTTCCCATCACATCCATGTCCGTGATCCTGCCACTTCTGTTTGTGGTTTCCCTGCTTTTTCCGGAGTATAAATGGTTTGTGGTGCTCCTCCATATCACAATGCTGGCAGTAGGACTTCTGTTTATCCTGGATTTTAAATTCCGTAAGCCAACCAACCGGGAGCTGGTGATCATCGTTGCGGTAGTTGCAGTGGCAGTCCTTCTGGTTCTTTTCTATAATGAGGGATGGTGGAAATTCAATTATCTCTATAAACTTTCCATGGAAAGAGGCGGTAATTTATGATCCGGACGGCAGACCGAAAGGGAAACATTAAAAAGGAAGATTCTTTTCAGAATAATTTGCTGGAAAAAATCTACGGTTCTGTGGCCGGGCGTATGATGATCCGGCCGCTGGTTACCCCGGCTGTTTCCACGGTTGTGGGAAAGCTTCTGGATTCCAGGATTTCGGCAGCAGCAGTGGAACCGTTTATCCGGCTCAATCATCTGGATATGAGTGATTATGAAACGCGGAAATATATTTCCTACAATGATTTTTTCAAGAGAAAGATCCGGGAGGGTGCCCGCAGGATCGATATGGAACCTGGGCATTTTATCAGTCCCTGTGACTGCCGGGCCAGTGTATATCCTGTGGATGAAAAAGCCTGTCTTCATATCAAACAGACCCGATATACAGTGGAGGAACTTTTAAGGAACCCTTCCCTTGGGAAAAGATATCAGGGTGGCTATGTGTGGGTACTTCGTCTCTGTGTCCAGGATTATCACAGATATATTTATCCGGACAATGCAGCAGAGTCCCGGCGTATCAGAATCCCCGGGATTCTGCATACAGTCAACCCTGTGGCAAATGATGCCTATCCTATCTATAAAGAAAACAGCCGGGAATATTCCCTTCTGAAAACAGAAAATTTCCGCACGATGTTGATGATGGAAGTAGGCGCTCTCTTTGTGGGGAAGATCGAAAACCGGCCAAGAAGGGCATCTGTGAAACGTGGAGAGGAAAAAGGCAATTTTGCTTTCGGTGGTTCCACCATTGTGCTGATCACCGAAAAAAATGCGGTAAAGCCGGATGAAGATATTTTAAACAATTCCCGTGAAGGAATTGAAACAAGAGTATTCATGGGAGAAAAGATCGGAGAATCCTTTTAGAGGGTTCTCCTTTTTTGCGGATAAAATTAAAAAAATGAAATTACGTTCACACACACAACACAAACCTGTGATATATTATGAGCAGTAGCAAAGCGGAATGGAAATATCCGCTTTAGAATGAACCGGAAGTAAAAGCTCAGCTTTTTGTAAAGAGGGATGATACAGAGCATTTCGGGCTGTCAGCAGCTGTCCGGAACAGCGACTGAGAAACGGAGGAAGATAGAATGGATGCATTAAAAATTCTTGTAGTAGATGACGAGAGCAGAATGAGAAAACTGGTAAAGGATTTTCTCACCAAAAAGAATTTCCAGGTACTGGAAGCCGGTGACGGTGAGGAGGCCATGGATATTTTTTATAAAGAAAAGGACATTGCGCTTCTGATCCTGGATGTGATGATGCCGAAGATGGATGGCTGGGAAGTATGTCGTGAGATCCGCAAAAATTCCAAGGTTCCCATCATTATGCTGACAGCAAGAGGAGATGAGCGTGATGAGCTTCTGGGATTTGAACTCGGGGTGGACGAATATATCTCCAAACCCTTCAGCCCCAAGATCCTTGTAGCACGTGTAGAAGCCATTCTTCGAAGAACGGGACAGAGCAACCCGGATGAGATACTTTCAGCAGGTGGGATTGTCATTGACAAGGCAGCGCATCAGGCAACGGTAGATGATAAACCGATGGATCTGAGCTTCAAGGAATTTGAGCTTCTGACTTATTTCCTGGAGAATGAGGGAATCGCTCTTTCCAGAGAAAAGATCCTGAATTCTGTGTGGAATTATGATTATTTCGGAGATGCCAGAACCATTGATACTCATGTCAAAAAACTGAGAAGTAAAATGGGCGATAAGGGCGAGTATATCAAGACAGTCTGGGGGATGGGCTATAAGTTTGAGGTAGGAGAATGAAAAAACCGAAGGAAAAAATAAAAAAGATCCACAGTCTCCGCCATCAGATCACAGCATACTTTATCGGTCTGCTGTTTTTATCCATTCTGACTATTACCGTGATCAACGGAGCCTTTCTTGAAAAATATTATGTGACAAAAAAGATCGATGTACTTCTGAATCTCCGAACAACTCTGGAAAATACAGATATTGACAAGATGATGAACAGCAATAGCTCGAAAGGTATGGAGAGTATTCCCGATGAGATCCAGAGAGCCTGCTCCAGAAACAATCTTTCCTGGGTTATCATTGACAGCAGCAATACCAGCTGGCTTTCCTGGGGCGAAAATGAAAAAATGCTTCAGAGCAAGCTGTTCGGATATGTCTATGATCTGGATGAGGACGGAGATAAGAGCCGGACCTTGAAGCAGGGTGACAATTATACCATCCAGCAGTCGCATGACCGTTTTGCGGGAATGGATTATGTGGAATGCTGGGGACAGCTGGATGAGGAACATTATTTTATCATAAGGACACCCCTTGAGAGCATCCGGGAGAGCGCTGATATTTCCAATAAGTTTTACTTTGCGGTAGGTCTGATGATCATAATCTTAAGTGGTCTGGTCATTATGGTCGTGACCAGGAGGATCACCCGTCCCATCAGTGAGCTTACGGAACTTTCCAGAAAAATGTCAGATCTGGATTTTGAGGCAAAATACGAGAGCAAGGTCGGCAATGAGATCGATGTTCTGGGAGATAATTTCAACCGGATGTCCTCACAGCTGGAGACTACCATCAGTGAACTGAAATCTGCAAATAATGAACTGCAGCGTGACATTGAGGACAAGATCAAGATCGACAAGATGCGAAAGGAATTTCTGGATAACGTGTCCCATGAACTGAAAACTCCCATTGCCCTGATCCAGGGCTATGCAGAAGGCTTAAAAGAAAATATTTCTGATGATCCTGAGAGCAGAGAGTTCTATTGCGATGTCATTATGGATGAAGCCTCCAAGATGAATAAACTGGTAAAAAATCTTCTTACGCTGAATCAGCTGGAATCTGGTAAAGACGCAGTTGTGATGGAGAGGTTTGACATCGTATCCCTGATCCGGGGTGTGCTCCAGACCATGAATATCATGATCGGACAGAAAGAGGCAAACGTGATCTTTGAGGCGGAGAAGCCGGTTTATGTATGGGCCGATGAGTTTAAGATCGAAGAGGTTGTGACAAACTATGTAAGCAATGCCCTGAATCATCTGGATGGTGAGAAAGAGATCGAGATCAAACTTCAGGATGAGGATAACCGTGTGAAGATCAGTGTATTTAACACAGGAACTCCGATCCCTGAGGCAGATGTGCCAAATCTCTGGAATAAATTTTATAAAGTTGATAAAGCGAGAACCAGGGAATACGGTGGAAGCGGTATCGGTCTGTCCATTGTAAAAGCTATCATGGAAAGCATGAACCAGGAATACGGCGTGCAGAACTTTGACAATGGGGTGGAATTCTGGTTTACCCTGGATCGGAAATAATGAAACTTTAGTGTGATAATGCGAAAAAACGGGCGGCAGCAGAGAAAAGTCTTTGCAACCGCCTGTTTTTGCGTTATACTAAATCAATGTAAATCGAAGGTGAGAGAGGAATATCGAGATACAAAAGAGCAGGAGGAAGCATTATTATGATAGGAATCATTGACTACGATGCAGGAAACATAAAAAGTGTGGAAAAAGCACTTCAGTATCTGGGACAGGAGACTGTCGTCTCAAGAGATCCCCAGGTGCTTCTGAAAGCAGATAAAGTAATTCTTCCAGGTGTTGGAAGTTTTGGCGATGCTATGGAGAATCTCAATAAGTACGGACTTGTTCCGGTAATACATGAGATCGTGGAAAAAGGAACTCCGTTTCTTGGAATCTGTCTTGGACTGCAGCTGCTTTTTGAGAGCAGTGGTGAGACTCAGGGAGTGGAAGGCCTTGGAATCCTGAAGGGAAAGATCTTACGGATCCCGCCAAGCCCGGGACTGAAGATCCCGCATATGGGATGGAATTCCCTGCATCTTCAGAACAGCGGAAGATTATTTAAAGATATTCCAGAAAACACATACGTTTACTTTGTACATTCCTATTATCTTCAGGCAGAAGATGAAGAGATCGTGAAAGCCACCACGCAGTACAGTACATGTATTCACGCATCTGTGGAGAAGGGGAATGTATTTGCATGCCAGTTCCACCCGGAAAAAAGCAGCCGGTGGGGCTTGAAGATCCTTGAGAATTTTGCGGCACTTGAGGCAGGCACCGGAAAGGAGGCATAATCATGTTTACAAAAAGAATCATTCCATGTCTGGATGTAAATAAAGGACGTGTAGTAAAAGGCGTGAATTTTGTTGATCTTAAGGATGCCGGAGATCCGGTGGAAATTGCCAAAGCTTATGACGCAGCCGGTGCGGACGAGCTTGTTTTTCTTGATATCACGGCTTCCTGTGAAGAGCGTGATACGGTGGTAGATATGGTAAGAGCTGTTGCTGCCAATGTATTTATCCCCTTTACCGTAGGTGGAGGAATCCGTACTGTGGATGATTTCCGGAAACTTCTCCGTGAAGGTGCAGATAAGATCTCTGTAAATTCCGCAGCCATCGACCGCCCGGAGCTGATCCATGAGGCTGCACAGAAATTCGGAAGCCAGTGTGTGGTAGTTGCCATTGATGCCAAGAGAAGGCCGGATGGCGGCTGGAATATCTACAAACATGGCGGAAGACTGGATACCGGTATCGATGCTCTTACATGGGCAAAGAAGGTGGAAGAACTTGGCGCAGGTGAGATCCTTCTTACCAGCATGGACTGTGACGGAACCAAGGCAGGATATGATATTGAACTTACAAGAGCTGTTGCAGATGCGGTTTCCATTCCGGTGATCGCTTCCGGTGGTGCCGGAACTCTGGAGCATTTTTATGATGCACTGACTGAAGGCGGAGCAGACGCGGCACTGGCAGCATCTCTGTTCCACTACAAAGAACTGGAGATCCGGGAAGTGAAGGATTACCTTGCGGAAAAAGGAATTTCCGTGAGAAGATAAGTTGGATGAGAGGTGAAGGATATGGCTCCTATAGCGGGAGACTGGCAGGAGGCGCTGAAAGGTGAGTTTCACCAGCCTTACTATGCCAAACTTTATAAAACCGTGATGACAGAATACAGAACAAGAAAGATTTTTCCGCCTCCGGAAGATCTGTTCAATGCGTTTCATTTTACGCCGCTGCATCAGGTGAAGGTTGTGATCCTGGGACAGGACCCCTATCACAATGACGGACAGGCCCACGGGCTTTGTTTTTCCGTAAAAAAAGGTGTGGAAACACCGCCATCCCTGGTGAATATTTATAAAGAACTTGAGGATGATATGGGATGTTACATCCCAAACAACGGTAATCTGGAAAAATGGGCAAAGCAGGGCGTGCTTCTTTTGAACACAGTGCTGACTGTACGTGCACATCAGGCCAATTCCCACAGAGGGATCGGCTGGGAACAGTTTACCGATGCGGCCATCCGGATCCTGGACCAGGAGGATCGCCCGATCGTGTTTCTTCTCTGGGGGCGGCCTGCTCAGATGAAGGCATCCATGCTTCATAATCCGAAGCATCTGATCCTGGAAGCACCACATCCAAGTCCCCTTTCTGCCTACCGGGGATTTTTCGGATGCAAGCATTTCAGCAAGGCTAATGAATTTTTGAAAGCCAATGGGGTAGAACCTGTTGACTGGCAGATTGAGAATATTTAAGTTAAGGAAAGTAAAATGGGTAAAAAAAATGATAACACACTTGTGAAAAACGCATCTTTTCTTATGGTTGCGGCGCTGATCTCCAAGATCATCGGAATGCTGTACAAGAGTCCGCTTTCAACTACACTGGGAAGTCAGAGCTTTGCACTTTTCCAGTTTGCACAGAATGTATATTTTATTCTGCTGATGATCGCGTCCTTCAGTATTCCTCAGGCTGTATCCAAGATCATGGCGGAGAAGATCGCTTTTCACAGATATAAGGATGCACAGAAGGTATTTTACGGTGCATTGATCTATGCGGCAGTTGCCGGCGGTATCGTGGCGCTGATCTGTGTATTTGGTGCAGGAATCCTGGTTCCGGACAGTATGGCTAACGCCCGTCTGGCACTGCAGATGCTTGCGCCCACAATTTTCATGTCCGGTCTCTGCGGTGTATTCCGTGGATATTTCCAGGCATACCGCAATATGATGCCTACATCGATCTCGCAGATCATTGAGCAGATCTTTGTGGCAACCTTTGCGCTTCTGATGTCACATGTATTTATCCAGCATTTTTCCGCAACAGGAGATATGGATCTGGTCCATCGCTGGGGTGCGGCAGGTGCTACCATGGGTACCGGAGCAGGTGTGGCTTCTGCGCTGATCTTTATGCTGATCGTTTATGGGGTAAACCGTAAGATCATCCGGAAAAGGATCGTCAATGACCGCCATTCTATAAATGAGAGTATGGGTCATGTAATGAGTAATATCGTGCTCATCATCATGCCGATCATTCTCAGTGCTTTTATTTATAATGTAAACGGATATATCAACAGTTATATGTATTCCGGTATCATGGATATCAAGGGTGCTGCCAAGGACGTGATCCAGACCTTGTATTCCGAGTACGGATATTATATGACGCTGATCAATATCCCGCTTACCCTGGCAAGTACAGCACCGACATCTATGATCCCTGAGGTTTCCGCACATTATGCAATGCACGATATTGAAGGTGCAAATATGAAGACAGACCGTGCCACATGGATCAGTATGCTGATATCCATTCCGGCGGCAGTAGGTCTTGCAGTTCTTTCCGGACCGATCACGAGACTGATCTTCCCGGGAACCAATGGCGTAGGCGGACAGCTTCTGATCCTGGGAGGAATCACCATTATCCTGAATGGCAACTCCAATATCACCAACGGTGTACTTCAGGGAATCGGCAAGCCGAAGCTCCCGATGATCCATGCAGCCATTGCACTGGTGGCAGATGTGATAGCCATGGCCCTGCTTCTGGTATTTACCAATCTTGGTGTTTATACCATTGTCATCGCCCAGATCGTTTATGCAGTTGTGATGTGTCTTCTCAATGACCGTTCCATCAAGAAATATATGGGCTATAAGAATCCGTGGAGAAGTGCTTATTTAAGCCCGTTCCTGGCATCTATCCCGATGGGAGTTGTTGCGGGAGTGGTGTATTACGGATTGTATGCACTGATCCATTCCAATGTGATCTGTCTTGGTATTTCCGTGATGCTGGCAGCAGGTGTATACTTTATTGTATATCTGTTTGTAAGCAAGCCCGGTGAAGATGAGCTGGGTATGATGCCTGGTGGAAGATATATGAAGAAGCTGGCGAGAATGATGAAGATCATCTGATCTGTAAGTCCGATCAGTAAACGGCAATACAGTTATTCGGTGCAGAACTCAAAGTGAACATAGCTAGCACAGGAAAAAATACTCACAGATTTGTTCCGGCAGATTTCCAGCCGGAGGATCTGTGAGTATTTTTTCATTATATCAGATTTCAGGGAATGCAGACTTTCGAAGAAAAGTTTCTTTTCAGTCTTTTCTCTGTGAAAATAGTCTTATGATCTCCAGAGTAACGTTCACAGCGGCATCCATTCCTTCTGCTGTAATGTGCTCATAAGGCCCGTGATAGGCATGTCCGCCGGTTCCGAGATTCGGGCAGGGCAGTCCCATAAAGCTTAACTGTGCACCGTCTGTGCCGCCGCGGATAGGCAGGATCAGCGGTGTGACACCGCAACTGTGGCAGGCTTCTTCTGCCAGAGATATCAGCCATGGGCAGGTATCGATGATCTCTTTCATATTGCGATACTGCTGGGTGATGGTAAGAGTTACGGTACCTTCCCCCCATTTTTCATTGAGGATCTCCGTGATATGTGTGAGCGTTTTCTGACGGATCTCAAAAGAAGCGGCATCGTGATCCCGGACAATATACTGAAGCTCAGCCTGGGAAACATCTCCTTTCATGGAGCACAGATGGAAAAATCCTTCGTAATCATCTGTATTCCTGGGAGTATCTGCCGCCGGAAGCATGGAGTTAAATTCCATGGCAACGAGGGCTGCGTTGATCATGGTATTTTTGGAAGAACCGGGATGTACATTAACGCCCTGGAAGGTTACTTTTGCACTGCAGGCGTTAAAGTTTTCGTACTGGATCTCGCCTTCCGTATCACCGTCTAGGGTATATGCATAATCCGCACCGAATTTTTTTACATCAAAGTGTGCCGGTCCCATGCCGATCTCTTCATCCGGAGTAAAAGCAACGCAGAGAGGTCCGTGAGGTATTTTTTCCGTAAGGATATGCTCCAGCGCAGTGAGGATCTCTGCAATGCCGGCCTTGTCGTCTGCGCCTAGGATCGTGGTTCCGTCTGAGGTGATCAGGGTACGCCCGGCAAGTGAAGCAAGATGGGGGAACATTTCCGGGGAAAGAGTTCTGCCGCTTGTGCCGAGAGGAAGCTCTTTTCCATCGTAATCTTCTGTGACCACCGGTGTGACTGCATGGTCGCAGAAATCGGAAACCGTATCCATATGAGCGATAAAGCCCAGTGCTTTGCAGTGCTCCAGACCTTCTGTAGCAGGAAGATGTGCATAAACGTAACAGTGTTCATCCAGAGACACATCAGAGATCCCAAGGCCTTTCAGTTCCTCCACAAGAAGCCGGGCCAGGTCAAACTGGCACTGGGAAGAGGGGGAAGAAGAGCTTTCTTCATTGCTGGGTGTGGATATTTTTACATAGGATAGAAGTCGTTGGTATGCTTTCATAGAAGAATATTCCTTTCTGAAAAATTCCTTCCGGAACAGACGGCAGCTGTATTTATGGAATCCGCCTGTTTTTACGGAGATAATAACAGTATAACACACAATACCTGCATATTTATGTAAAAAATCTCCCACGATGTGAAAACCTGTGCTATAATCTGTGAGATAATAAAAAACAGGAGGATTTGAGAGTGGAAAAAAGAATCATACAGGTCGAAGAAAAAGTACCTGCAAAGATGCTGATACCGTTAAGTATCCAGCATATGTTCGCCATGTTCGGAGCATCCGTACTGGTGCCATTCCTTTTTGGTATCAGTCCGGCTATTGTGCTTCTGATGAATGGTGTGGGAACACTCCTTTTTATTTTCATCACAAAAGGAAAGGCACCGGCTTATTTGGGCTCCAGTTTTGCCTTCCTTTCACCGGCTCTTCTGGTGATCAGCAAGTATGGATATGAGTATGCCCTTGGTGGTTTCGTTGTTCTGGGTATTGCTGGTATGTGCGTGGCATTGATCGTCCGCCAGTGCGGAACAGACTGGATCGATATCGTGCTTCCTACAGCGGCAATGGGACCGGTAGTGGCACTGATCGGTCTGGAGCTTGCGGGAAATGCAGCAAGTACGGCAGGACTTCTGGACGAGAAGGTAGATCCGAAGAATGTGATCGTATTTCTGGTCACACTTGGAGTTGCGGTATTCGGGCAGATCCTGTTCCGGGGCTTCCTTTCTGTTATTCCGATCCTGATCGCGATCATTGTGGGATATGTGGCAGCAGGTGTATGCGGGCTTCTGGATTTTACACAGGTAAGGGAAGCGGCATTTTTGGCTCTTCCCAACTTTACATCTCCGAAATTTAATTTTGAGGCCATTATGACGATCTTTCCGGCATTGCTTCTGGTAACCTCCGAGCATATCGGCCATCAGATCGTAACCGGAAAGATCGTTGGAAGAAATCTTCTGAAAGATCCGGGTCTCCACAGATCCCTGTTTGCAGATTTCTTCTCTACCACAGTTTCCGGATGCCTTGGTTCTGTGCCGACAACTACTTACGGTGAGAACATCGGTGTCATGGCAGTGACAAAGGTTTACAGTGTACAGGTGATCGGTGGTGCGGCAGTGCTTTCTATCTGCTGTTCCTTCCTTGGTAAACTGGCAGCTCTGATCAGTACCATTCCCGGTCCGGTGATCGGTGGGATTTCCTTCCTTCTTTACGGAATGATCGGAACCTCCGGCCTTCGTATGCTGGTTGACAATCACGTGGATTACAGCAAGTCCAGAAATCTGACGCTGACAAGCGTTGTCTTTGTTGTAGGTCTTTCCGGAATTGCCCTGAAGCTTGGAAATGTTGAGCTTACCGGTATGGTGCTGGCATGTGTGGTTGCCATGGCATTAAGCCTTGTATTCTATATTCTGGACAAACTGAAGCTGACCAACGATCAGTGACAGGAAATATATTGCATAAAAAGCAGATGAAGAGGGAAATCTTTTTATCTGCTTTTTTGCATTCAGAGAGGAAAAAGAAATCATGTATGGGAAGTTTTTTGTCGGATTTTCAGAGATCCTGTCAACAAAAAAACAGAAGGATTTTCAAGTATCTTATTGACAATCATTCCGTTTTATAATACTATGTAATACAGAAAACACGAACAAAGGTTCGAATTAAAGGAAACCTGATTAGAAAGAGAATAAAGAATAGGAGATTACATAATGATCAGTGAAGAGAAGCAGAAGGCGCTGGAAGCGGCTCTTGGAAATATTGAGAAACAGTTCGGTAAAGGCTCTGTCATGAAGCTTGGAGATTCCAGTTCCCATATGCAGGTGGAGGCAGTTCCCACAGGATGCTTAAGCCTGGATATCGCCCTTGGTGTAGGGGGTGTTCCCAAGGGACGTATCGTGGAGATCTACGGACCGGAGTCCAGTGGTAAGACAACGGTAGCTTTACATATGGTCGCTGAAGTGCAGAAGAGAGGCGGAATCGCAGGATTTATCGATGCGGAGCATGCTCTTGATCCTGTTTATGCCAAGAGTATAGGTGTTGATATCGACAACCTTTATATTTCACAGCCGGATAACGGAGAGCAGGCGCTGGAGATCACAGAGACTATGGTACGTTCCGGTGCAGTGGATATCGTGATCGTGGACTCTGTTGCAGCCCTGGTCCCCAAGGCTGAGATTGAAGGAGATATGGGAGACAGCCATGTAGGTCTGCAGGCCCGTCTGATGTCACAGGCACTCCGTAAACTGACGGCTGTTATCAGCAAGTCCAACTGCGTGGTGATCTTTATCAACCAGCTTCGTGAGAAGGTTGGAGTGATGTTTGGCAATCCGGAAACTACAACCGGTGGACGTGCGCTGAAATTCTATGCATCTGTCCGTATGGATGTACGCCGTGTGGAAACATTGAAGCAGGGTGGTGAGATGGTTGGAAACCACACCCGTGTGAAAGTAGTTAAGAACAAGGTGGCTCCGCCATTTAAGCAGGCAGAGTTTGATATCATGTTCGGAACCGGTATTTCCAGAGAGGGAGATATCCTGGATCTGGCTGCAGAATGCTCCATCGTAAACAAAAGCGGAGCCTGGTATGCATATGAAGGGGATAAGATCGGACAGGGACGTGAGAATGCCAAATTATTCCTGAGAGAGCATCCGGAGATCCGCGATGAGATCGAGAAGAAGGTTCGTGTACATTATCATCTGGATCCGGCAGATGAGACAGCAGAAGCAGCAGTACAGGCAGAAGATACAGAGAAGGAAGAGTAATCCATGCTGGATCTGGAAGAACGAAACCGTGCAAGAAAGAAAGCCATGCGGCTTCTGGAACATATGGACCGCACAGAGAAAGGCCTGACGGATAAACTCCGTCAGGCTGAATTTTCACCGGAGGCAGTAGAAGATGCCATTGCTTATGTGAAGTCCTATGGGTATATCAACGATGCCCGTTATGCCAGAACCTATATCTCCTTCCGCATGGAAACCAGGAGCCGTCAGAAGATCCTCTCGGAACTTCAGTTAAAGGGTGTGGACCGTCAGATTGCCCTGGATGCCTGGAATGAGATGGAAGAGCTTATGGAACCGGACGAGCGGGAGGTATTACGCAGGACGATCGAGAAGAAATATGCGCCGGACACAGAGCTTGATGAAGGACAGATGCGAAGGCTGTATGGATATCTGGCCAGACGAGCGTTCCGGTATGAGGATATTTCCCATACCCTGGAAGAAATGAACATCCGGGTGAACCGTGATATGGAATGACTCTGCGGAGAAAAAGAGCCAGTTTATATATGCTAACCAAAATCTGCTTTTTCATGAGAAAAACTTGACATAAATGTGAAAAACAGCTAAACTTGTATTGTTGTATTTGTACAATGAAAACTAAATAAGGAGGTGCTCCTGTGGCAGGCACAATTATCGGTGTTATTGTCGCTGTGGTAGTCACGCTACTTATTGCAGTTCCTGTTACTTGCAAGGTTGCTGTTGACAAGAAAGTACGCAAGGATGCGGAAATCATAGGTACAGCAGAGGATAAGGCAAGGAATATTCTTGATGAAGCATTGAAAGCAGCAGAGACCAAGAAACGTGAAACTTTACTTGAAGTAAAGGAAGAATCTCTGCGAACTAAAAATGAACTGGAAAGGGAAACCAAGGAACGGAGAAACGAGCTGCAGAGATACGAGAAGCGAGTTTTGTCAAAAGAGGAATCTGTTGACAAAAAAGCCAATGCAGTGGAGAAGCGTGAGCTGGAATGTACAGCGAAATTTAACGAGTTACAAGAAAAAGAAAAACGAGTAAATGAACTTGAGGAAAAAGGAGTACAGGAACTGGAACGAGTTTCAGGTCTTACCTCCGAACAGGCAAAAGAAGAATTACTGAAATCTGTAGAAGATGACGTAAAGGTGGATGTTGCAAGACTCTATAAAGAGCTTGAGAACAGAGCAAAGGAAGATGCCAATAAGAAAGCCAGGGAATATGTAGTCAATGCCATTCAGAAATGTGCAGTGGATCATGTTTCCGAGACAACGATTTCTGTGGTACAGCTTCCAAGTGATGAAATGAAGGGAAGGATCATCGGTCGTGAAGGCCGTAACATCCGTACACTTGAGACACTTACCGGTGTGGATCTGATCATTGATGATACACCGGAGGCAGTGGTACTCTCCGCATTTGATCCGATCAGGAGAGAGATCGCCAGAGTGGCTCTTGAGAAACTGATCGTGGATGGACGTATCCATCCGGCAAGAATTGAAGAGATGGTAGAGAAAGCCCAGAAAGAAGTGGAAGCACAGATCCGGGAAGATGGTGAGAATGCTGCCATGGATGTAGGGGTACATGGAATCCATCCGGAACTTCTGAAGCTTCTTGGACGTATGAAATTCCGTTCAAGCTATGGACAGAATGCTCTGAGACATTCAATTGAGGTTGCACAGCTTTCCGGACTTCTTGCAGGAGAAGTTGGTGTGGATGTGCGTATGGCCAAGCGTGCCGGACTTCTTCATGACATTGGTAAATCCATTGACCATGAGGTAGAAGGTTCTCATATTCAGATCGGTGTGGATCTCTGCAAGAAATACAAGGAGTCCCCGATCGTTATCAACACGGTTGCGTCTCATCATGGTGATGTGGAGCCGGAATCTCTGATCGCGTGTATTGTACAGGCTGCTGATGCAATTTCCGCAGCAAGACCTGGAGCAAGACGTGAGACCCTGGAAACCTATACTAATCGTCTGAAACAGCTTGAGGATATCACCAATGAATTCAAAGGTGTAGAGAAATCTTTTGCTATTCAGGCAGGAAGAGAAATTCGTGTTATGGTCGTGCCGGATCATGTAAGTGATGCAGATATGGTTCTCCTTGCAAGAGATATTGCAAAGCAGATCGAGGCAGAGCTTGAGTATCCTGGACAGATCAAAGTTAATGTGATCCGTGAAAGCAGAGCGGTTGACTACGCAAAATAAGCTTTCAATGGAAGAAAGTTCTGGAAATATCAAAGGTCGGACAGCTTTTTAGCTGGCCGGCCTTTTTGTCATGTGGAAAAACGGTCATATTACCGGAAAAACAGGCGTAAACTGGTACAGGGTGAGTAAATGGAGAGTAAGACAGAGAACCGGAAGTGGAAAAATGCCGGACGTTTTCCGGCGGAGCTTCTTTTTATGACCGGATTTTTTGCGGGAAATGTGTTGCCAAATCTGATCTGGAAAATGGAGTGGAAACAGAAAACCCTGGCTTCTTTTTATCTGATCCGCAGCTTTGCAGGAAAAGATATTTCCGGCGGAGCTTATTTCCTGGAAGTGCTGCGACGAAGAGGAGGTTTTTTTCTTCTGTTGTTTTTATGCGGATTTACAATATTCGGAGTGCCTTTGACGGTCGCATATATGCTGTTTTTGGGAATGGAGACAGGAATGATCCTGGCATTATCGGTTCTGGAATTTGGTATTTATGGCGGTGTGGCCGGCGCCGGACTTCTGATGCCGCAGTATCTGGTCTATATTCCGGCGTATTTTTATCTTGCAGGTATCGTATACAGACAATCATATGGGATCTGGAAAAATTATGGACTTGTGCCGCAGAAAACAGGGGCTTATTTTCGGCAGGGGATCACAGTTTTTCTGCTGTATACAGGAGGAATCCTCTCAGAAAGTTTTCTGAATCCCTGGGTCGTAGAAAAAGTTATAAAGGGCCTGAAATTTTTTTGAGGAAAATTTCCACAATATCTAGTGATGGTTTCCATAAAATCTGCGATATTTGGTGGTTTGTGCCGGAAAGTGTTGAAATTGTGCGGTTTTACGATGAAAAACTGTTTGATTTTATGTAAAATTCACAGTATAATTCAGTCATAAACGAGTATGATTTTAGAGAAACGGGATGCAGAGAAATGGATATAGAGATACGGGAATTTATTACATATTTACATAATAGAAAAAGAACGTCACATAATACAGAAGTATCTTACCAGAGAGACCTGAAGAAGATGGCAGTGTATTTTGCAGATCGTGGGATTTATGATATCCGAGATGTAGGAGAACTGGAGCTGGAAGGCTATCTCAGCTATATGGAGAGAGGACAGTTCGCTTCCTCAACGATCTCCAGAAATGTAGCATCTATCCGTGCCTTGTTTCAGTATCTTTATCAGGAGAACAGGATCGAGAGGGATCCGTCTCTGGAACTGAAGCCGCCCAAGGTTGAGAAGCGGATGCCGGAGATCCTTACTGTGGATGAGGTAGACCGCCTTTTGAAACAGCCGGATCTGAATACACCGAAGGGAATCCGGGACAGTGCCATGCTGGAGCTTTTGTATGCTACAGGAATGCGCGTCAGTGAACTTTTGCGGCTGAATCTGGAGGATCTCAATCTGCGGCTTGGTTATGTAGTCTGTCACGATGAGGATAAGGAACGGGTGATCCCGATAGGAAATGTATGCAAAACAGCCATGGAGAAATATCTGAAGGAAGCCCGTGGAAAATTTGTGAAAGAAAATGAGACGGAGAGTCTTTTTACCAACTGTTCAGGAAAATCCATGAGCAGACAGGGATTCTGGAAAGTTCTGAAGGGATATGCAGAGGAAGCCGGGATTCAGCATGATATCACGCCGCATACACTGAGACATTCTTTTGCCGCACATATGCTGCAGAATGGAGCGGACGTGAAGAGTGTGCAGGAAATGCTTGGACATTCGGATATTTCCACCACACAGGTCTATCTGAATTTTGGCGTTGCGAAAATGCGAGACGTATATATGAAAGCACATCCGAGGCATTGATCTGTAAGAAATAATATAAAAAACGCGTTCAAAAAAGAACCGGCAGCTTCCAAAATGGGAGAATGCCGGTTCTTTTTTTGAACATAAAGTGTAAAAGGATCACAAATGTCTGTTCCCTGAAGTGCAGATCAGACAGAACTTAGCAATTTTCAGCGATCGTGTAAAGCAGCTTCTCAGACTCATCCCAACCAAGGCAGGCATCTGTGATGGATTTTCCGTAGATGTGATCTCCACCGATCTTCTGGTTGCCTGGCTCGATATAGCTCTCGATCATGAGACCCTTTACCATGGAGTGAAGCTCAGGATCTACCTGACGGCTGTGAAGAACCTCACTTGCGATACGAACCTGCTGCTCGTAATGCTTGTTGGAGTTGGAGTGGTTGGTATCCACGATCACTGCCGGGTTGGCAAGGTTCTTTGCATGGTATTTGTCATAGAGAAGACGAAGATCCTCGTAATGGTAGTTTGGGATTGCTTCCCCATGCTTGTTTACCGCACCACGAAGGATTGCGTGAGAGAGTGGATTACCGGTGGTCTCAACCTCCCAGCTTCTGTAAATAAAACGATGAGCGCCCTGTGCTGCAACAATGGAGTTCAGCATAACGCTGTAGTCACCACTGGTAGGGTTCTTCATACCAGCCGGAACATCCATGCCGCTGACAGTGAGTCTGTGCTGCTGATCTTCAACAGAACGTGCGCCTACAGCAACGTAGGAAAGCAGATCAGAGAGATAACGGTAGTTCTCTGGGTAAAGCATCTCATCTGCACAGGTGAAGCCGCTTTCGCGGATAGCGCGCATGTGCATCTTACGGATCGCGATCAGCCCGGCAAGAAGGTTCGGTTTTTTCTCAGGATCCGGCTGATGGACCATGCCCTTGTATCCTTCACCGGTCGTACGTGGTTTGTTTGTGTAAACACGCGGGATGATAAGGACTTTATCCTCGATCTTTTCCTGAACTTTGCGAAGTCTTAAAAGATAATCGCATACGGCATCTTCGTTATCTGCAGAACATGGTCCGATGATAGCGAGGAATTTATCGGATTTTCCGGTGAAAACGTCGCGAATCTCAGCATCGCGTTTCTCCTTGAGCGCCTGAAGTTCAGCATCGAGCGGATACTGATTGCGGATTTCCTCAGGAGTTGGCAGTTTTTTTATGAATTCAAAACTCATAGTACTTTATTCCTCCATAACTATAGACATTTCGATTATTTATTATAAACGATTATTGGCCGATTGTCGATAGGGAAATTTTAGCGCTTTCACGTGTAGAAGAGTAAGCAGCAGCTCACCCAGAAAAATTCCATAAAAATAGCCTCGGATCCCTGTTGCCGGAATTATAAAAACAACGGAGAAAATGCGGATGAGAATGCTGGCAATACTGTGGATCAGGCAGAGCCCCGGTTTTCCAAGTCCCTGCAGGATGCTGGTGAGCATGGTGTTTGTATAAAGAAAAGGACAGATAAAAGACAGGTACCGTATGTAGGTTCCGGCAGTCTGGCTGTGAAAAAGCAATGCTCCGAGGAATGGGCCAAAAAGAAAGAATCCGCTTCCGCATAGAAATCCCAGGAACATGCACAGAAAAAAGGTCTGATCTGTGACACGGCGAATCTGCTTCTGCTTTCCCAGTGCATCAAGCTGTGCGATGGAAGGCATCAGCATTACAGCGGCGGAAGACGTAAGTGTGGAAGGAAACAGGAGCAGGGGCAGTGCCATTCCTGTAAAGATCCCATAGATCTTCAGTGAGTCTGAGGCTGTCATGCCGGAACGCAGAAGCATCTGTGGGATCAGGACCGCTTCTATGCTGCCGAGAAGTGTCAGAAGGATCCTGTTCAGGGAAATGGGAAAAGACAGTGTGAAAAGGTCCTTTATCAGCGGAAAGATCCTGACGGGAGTCTTTTCGTGTACAGGGTGATTTCCGAAATGAAAGGAAACTACCAGCAGCGACACCAGCGAAGCGGCAGTCTCTCCGGCAAGGGAACCTCCCGCTGCGATCAATGCAGTGATCGGACGTCCTTCGGAAAGAAAGATCAGATACAGGATATAGGTAGTGCCGATCCGTGCAGACTGCTCCGAAAGCTGTACGACTGCCGGAACAGAGGCTTTTTTCCGGGCATAATAATAGCTGTTAATGCAGGAATGAATGGCACAGAGAGGAATACTGACAGCTGTTATGCGAAGAAGACCGGAAGTCTGCGGTGTTTTCAGAATTGCGGAAGCAAAAAAATATGCGTGCTGAAAAAGCAGAAAACCGGCTGCAGCAGAAAAAAAGACAGCCATAAGTGTTCCTGTGACCAGCGAAAAACGTGCCTCCTTTTTCTCCTGAAGGGCAAGTCTGGACGCGATCAGTCGGGAAAGGGCAGACTGGATCCCTGTATAGGATAAAGCGGCCATAAGTCCCTGGAGAGGAAGAACCAGCTGATACAAACCAAGACCTTCCGCACCAATGGCATGGGAGAGGAATATTCTATAAAAGAAACCTGCGATACGGCTGATAAGGCCTGTGCAGGCAAGAATCAGGGTTCCTTTGAGAAATATTTTTTTTGACATGGATAACCTTGAGTCTTTTTTGTCAGTATATGAAGAAGTTAGTCTTGACAGAACCATATGTTTCTGATAGAGTAAACATGAAATCCGAGGAAAACACTGGGAATTGAAAAAAGAGGTGAGCGGATGAAACTGTCAACAAGAGCAAAATACGGACTTAAGGCTTTGATAGACCTTGGTCTTTACAGTGAAAAAGAAGCGGTCTCGCTTCAGAGTATTGCGGGCCGTCAGAATATATCAGTCAGCTATCTGGAGCAGCTGATGGCACTTTTGAAGAAAGCGGGCCTTGTGAAGAGTGTCCGCGGCGCAGCCGGAGGATATTTCCTTGGAAGACCGGCAGAAGAGATTTCAGTGGGAGATATCCTTCGTGTCCTGGAGGGTGGCCTGGAGGCTGCAACATGTCCGGGAACAGAAGGTGACGGTGGCTGCCAGGGTTCCGATCTCTGTGTAGCTAAACTAGTGTGGAAGAGGATCAACGACAGCATCACAGATGCAGTGGATACCCTGATGCTCAGTGAGCTGATCGAAGAAAGCCGGAGAATACACGAAAAATAATTATCCTGAACAGGAGGAAAAGAAAATGGGAAAAATGATATATCTGGACAATGCGGCTACCACAAAGACCGCACCGGAAGTTGTGGAGGCTATGCTGCCGTATTTTACAGAGTTTTATGGAAATGCTTCAACCGTTTATGATTTTGCGGCAAACAGCAAGGCTGCCATCGCAAAGGCAAGACAGCAGATCGCAGATGTGATCGGAGCCAAAAAAGAGGAGATCTATTTTACAGCAGGTGGTTCCGAGTCTGATAACTGGGCTCTGAAAGCGACCTTTGAGGCATATAAAAATAAAGGAAACCATATCATCACAACAAAGATCGAGCATCATGCCATCCTTCATACCTGCGAGTACCTTGAAAAAGAGCGTGGTGCCAAGGTCACATACCTGGATGTAGATGAGAATGGTTTCATTGACCTGGATGAGCTTCAGAAAGCCATTACACCGGAGACCATCCTGATCTCTGTTATGGCTGCAAACAATGAGATTGGTACTCTTGAGCCGCTGAAAGAGATCGGACAGATTGCACATGAGCATGGAATCCTGTTCCATACAGACGCTGTTCAGGCATTCGGCCAGATCCCGATCAATGTAGATGAGTTCAATATTGATATGCTCAGCTCCAGCGGACATAAGATCAACGGACCGAAGGGAATCGGCTTCCTCTATATCCGTAAGGGTGTTAAGATCCGCTCCTTCGTACATGGCGGAGCACAGGAGAGAAAACGTCGTGCAGGTACAGAGAACGTTCCTGGTATCGTAGGATACGGTCTTGCAGCAGAGCGTGCAAACAAGTCCATGAAAGAGCGTACTGCAAAAGAAATCGAGATCAGAGATCATATGATCAGCAGGATCCTCACAGAGATCCCGTACGTACGTCTCAATGGAGATAAAGTAAAACGTCTTCCGAACAACGTAAATGTAAGCATCCAGTTCATCGAGGGAGAGTCACTTCTTCTGATGCTTGATAATTTCGGAATCTGTGCATCCAGCGGTTCCGCATGTACATCCGGTTCTCTGGATCCGTCACACGTTCTGTTAGCTATCGGTCTTCCTCATGAGATCGCACACGGATCTCTCCGTATGACCTTAAGCGAGGAGACAACTATGGAGGATGTTGATTTTGTAGTAGATAAGCTGAAAGATATTACTGCAAACTTAAGAAGCATGTCTCCATTATATGAAGATTTTATTAAAAAGCAGAAAAAATAATAAAAATACTTGCCAGGAGGAAAAAATAATGTATAGTGAAAAAGTAATGGATCATTTTCAGCATCCACGTAATGTCGGTGAGATCGAGAACGCAAGTGGCGTGGGTACTGTAGGAAATGCAAAATGCGGTGATATTATGAGAATATTCCTTGATATCGATGACGAAACTCATATTATCAAAGACTGCAAATTTAAAACATTTGGATGCGGTGCAGCAGTTGCAACAAGCAGCATGGCAACAGAACTTGTAATGGGCAAGACCATTGAGGAAGCTATGGAAGTAACCAACAAGGCCGTTATGGAGGCTCTGGACGGACTTCCGCCGGTAAAGATCCACTGTTCCCTGCTTGCTGAGGAAGCAATTCATGCAGCTCTCTGGGATTATGCAGAGAAACATCACATTAAGAT
Source organism: Blautia sp. MCC270 (assembly GCF_018785605.1). Taxonomy (NCBI): domain Bacteria; kingdom Bacillati; phylum Bacillota; class Clostridia; order Lachnospirales; family Lachnospiraceae; genus Blautia; species Blautia sp. MCC270. Next base: position 57,576 of record NZ_WQQD01000004.1, on the reverse strand, counting down.
CGAGGGTCTTTCCAAACCGAAGTCTGATATCCACGAGGGTGAAGAGGATACAGAAGAGGAGTATTGATCCCTTTTATTTACGATCATAACCGGGGCATGAGCAAGCTTCAGTCGAACAGAACCGTAAGCCATTGAAAGGACAGGTAAGTAAGAAGCATGACAGGACTTACGAACGAAGAAGTTCAGGAAAGAATTGCGCAGGGCCAGGTAAATAATAACGAAAACCCCAACACCAGGACATATAAGCAGATCATTCTGGAGAATACGTTGACATTCTTCAATTTTCTGAACCTGGTGCTGCTGGTTCTCGTACTGCTGGTTGGTTCCTACAAAAACTCCATGTTTGTAGGAATCATTTTTATTAATACCGTGATCGGGATCATTCAGGAGGTCCGTGCTAAGAAGACGATTGACAAGCTGGCCATCCTGACAGAATCCAAGACGGTTGTTCTGCGTGAAGGAAAAAAATGGAAAATTTCTACAGAGAAGCTGGTTGTCGATGATCTGATATTCCTGAAGGCCGGAGAACAGGTTCCGGCAGATGCGAAGATCCTGGAGGGAAGCCTTGAGGTCAATGAATCTCTGCTTACCGGTGAGGCAGACAATCTTCCGAAGAATCCGGGAGATGAGCTTTTTTCCGGAAGCTTTGTGACGGCGGGACAGGCCTGCTGCCAGATCATCCATGTGGGAAGTGATAACTATGCGTCAAGGATCACCAGCGAGGCAAAGGAATTCAAACGACATAATTCAGAGCTTAGAAATTCCCTGAATGCCATTCTGAAGGTGATCAGTATCATTATCGTACCAATGGGTGCGCTGCTTTTTTATAAACAGTATTATTTTGTGGGAGACAATATCCGGGATTCTGTTGTCAATATGGTTGCAGCGGTCCTGGGAATGATCCCGGAGGGACTGGTCCTTCTTACCAGTGTGGCACTGACTCTGGGTGCGCTGAAGCTGGCCCAGAAGAAGACGCTGGTACAGGAGCTGTACTGTATAGAAACTCTTGCACGCGTGGATACGCTCTGCCTGGATAAGACAGGAACTATCACAGAGGGTACCATGTGTGTGGAGGCGGTGGAGAGCTATCCGCCGGTGTATGATGAGATTTCAGAGACAATATCCGGGAAAGATCCTGAATCCGGCGAAGGTGACGGCAATGGAACTGAGAGTTCTGCGACTTCTGCAGTTTCAGCAACAGATGCGATCGCAAAGGAGGATGGAAGCGCGAATCTCGTATTACAGGAAAAGTCAGAAGCTGACCCGGAGAAACATAGTCAGGAAGATCCGGAGAAGATCCGGGAGATCGAGCATATCATGGGAAATCTGCTTTCTGTGCTGAAGGATCAGAATGCCACTGCCGATGCACTCAGGGCAAGATTTAAAGTATCTCAGGATATGAAGCTGGATCATGTGATCCCGTTTTCTTCTGACAGGAAGTACAGCGGAGCTGCATTTACAGATACAGGTACTTATCTGATGGGTGCAGCGCAGTTTCTTTTTCCGGAAGGGAACCTGGAGCTGATGGAGTATTGTGGCAGGTTTGCAGAGGAAGGTCTTCGTGTGCTGGTTCTTGCCCATAGTGTAAATGTGAGTGAGGGAGTGGAGCTTCCGGAGGGACTGGAACCTGTCGGACTTTTGCTTATTACAGATGTGATCCGTGCAGAGGCACCGGATACGCTGGCATATTTTGAAAGCCAGGGAGTTGATCTGAAAGTGATCTCCGGTGATGATCCGGTGACGGTTTCTGCCATTGCCAGACGTGCCGGTCTTAAAAATGCAGAGCATTATATCGATGCGACAACGATCACAACCCAGGAACAGATGGACGAGGCAGTTGCAGAATATAGTGTGTTCGGGCGTGTAACACCTCAGCAGAAGCAGGCAATGGTGAAGTCTTTACAGGCTCAGAAGCATACGGTTGCCATGACCGGTGATGGTGTCAATGATGTTCTGGCGCTTAAAGAGGCGGACTGCAGTATTGCCATGGCTGAGGGCAGTGATGCTGCCAAGAATATTGCCAATGTGGTATTGCTGGATTCTAATTTTGCAGCAATGCCGGAAATTGTGAATCAGGGACGCCGGGTTGTAAATAATATCCGTACTGCGGCATCTATGTTTTTGATCAAAACGATTTTTTCCGTGCTGCTGTCACTGATCACGATCTTCTTCGGGGATTCCTATCCCTTTGAGCCGATCCAGATGTCTCTGATCAGTGCCTGCGCTGTTGGTATTCCTACATTCCTTCTGGCACAGGAGAATAATTATGAGAAGATCGACCATACATTTTTGCGTCATGTATTTATGAATGCATTTCCGGCTGCTGTGACCATCACGGGCTGTGTGTTCAGTGTGATGCTGGTATGCCAGAATGTATACCATTCCAATGTTATGCTGAATACAGCCTGTGTGCTTGTAACAGGATGGAATTATATGGCGGCACTTAAGACAGTTTACGCACCTCTGAATAAGTATCGAAAGGTGATCATTTACAGTATGCAGGTGATTTTTTTCGGTGCGGCGGTGGTTCTGCAGAAGCTTCTGACACTGGGATCGCTGGAATTCGGAATGATCATTCTGGTGTTCCTTCTGATGACATTTTCTCCGATCCTGATCGATGTGATCACGGCCTGGCTCAGAAATATTTACAGCCGTTCGCTGGATAGTGGGGAACAGGGGAAATTTGCTGCATTTATTGATAAGCTGAGAAAATAATAATATGAGAAATAAAAAAGGACACTGCCCGTTGAAAATGGCAGTGTCCTTTTTTTGCAAATAAACTGTGAAGCAGTTATCCAGTTATCCGGTGCAGAGCTGTGTAGAGAATGCAGATTGTGGATATCCGCCTGACAAAGCTATTATTTTGTGTGCATAAGCCAGATAAATCCGAAGGCCGGGATCTCTACAGCCTGTGCGTCTCTCTGAACTCCTGTGAGAAGATCTGTGTAGGTACCGTCCTGTTCGTTGATCCAGGCTACCTTATCCTGGTCGCTGAAGTTGTAGATGCAGATCAGCTTTTCTTCAGAAGTTTCTCTTACCAGGGCAAGGAGAGCTTTTTCCCAGGTTTCCAGTGTATGTGCAGAAACTTCAGGTGCAAATACCGGATGGCTGGCACGGATGGATTCCAGCTGCTCAAGGCTGTTGAAAATGCGTCCTTGGATCGTTTCGGCATCGGCTCTGTTCCGGGCAAGTGCCCAGTTGAAACGTCCATTGTGGAGCCAGCGGGGATCAGCTGCTTTGGAAATGTCTGTTTTATAGGTGTAGTCATTCAGCTGTCCGACCTCGTCACCGCTTCGAAGTACCGGAATTCCGGGGAGGGAAAGAAGCAATGCATGAAGTGCTACGTCATAGCGGATTCCCCGGCTGACACCCTCCATATTTCCTTCATAATCAAAACGCTCGATTCCTGCAAGAGATGCGGTTGTTCCGCAGAGCTCCGATTCCTCGGTTTCCGGATTCACATAAATTTCACCCCGGGCAAAGGAATCAGGGAAAATACCTGCCAGGAATTCATTCAGATAATCTCTGTGAGGCCCTTCTGTGATAAAGCTTCCTTTCAGGAAATCATAGTCCAGATTCCAGCGTACCGTGTTGCGGTTACGGAGGTAATTCTGGAATACCGGTGCCTGCGGAAGGTCTGCAGCTCTGTCGATTCCCCGGCGGAGAAGGGCAGTGTCCTTTGTAGCAACGGTATGCCAGAGATCGGACATCAGCTGTGTGCTGTTTACAATGTGAAGTTCCGGCATATCGGAAGTTCCGCCGAATGCAGCAGCCTCTGCAGGTGGGCGGTCTGTTTCGCCAAGGAGAAGAATTCCGGGGCATACGATCTCACACACCATTCGGGTCATACGCAGCAGAGAGTGAAGCTTCCAGAGATTTTCTTCCGGCATCATCGGAAGGATACCAAGGCTGAATACAGAAGCACCTTCATTTGCAAGCTCCAGGATCTGAAGAAGCATTGCATTGAAATAAGCCGGAGTCTGGAGCACACATGGCGCACCGGACTGTGGGTCATCCACAGAAAGACTTAACGGGATCTCAAGAGCCAGGCGGATACCTGCTTTCCTACAGTTAGCTGCAAGTGTGTACAGATCTTCGGAGGTTCCGATCTCCGGGATAATGCGAAGAGAGCAGTTGGAGGTTGCCTGGAAAAGATCTGTCAGGTACAGAGTGTCTGCATTACATTCGCTGATATAGTCCAGTTTATTAGATAGACCGGAAAGAGTATCTGCGAAGTCAGCAGGATTTACAGCCATTCCGGTGAAAGTAGTCTTACGGAACCAGTCAGGATCAGCAGCGCAGTTCTGGTCGGCTTCCTTCATGGAAAGAGAACGCTCACGGTAGATTTCTTTCATCTTTTTTGTGAGGCTTGAGAATGTGCCGGTAACTTCCGGGTGATCGCGGAACAGTTCGCAGTAAAGCCATTTCAGATCATTGTAGTAGTATTTCAGACGTTTCTCGTAGAGGGCATCGTAAGCTGTGTCCTCCTTGGAAGTTTCGACTTTCAGAGGCTCAATCTTGGAAGTAGTAACTTTCGCCGGTTCAGTCTTTGAGGTCTCAACCTTGATCGGCTCGGTCTTGGAAGTCTCGACTTTGATCGGCTCAGTCTTGGAAGTCTCAACCTTGATCGGCTCAGTCTTGGAAGTCTCGACCTTGATCGGTTCGGTCTTGGAAGTCTCGACCTTGATCGGCTCAGTCTTGGAAGTCTCGACCTTGATCGGCTCGGTCTTGGAAGTCTCGACTTTGATCGGCTCGGTCTTGGAAGTCTCGACTTTGATCGGTTCAGTTTTGGAAGTTTCGACTTTAAGCGTTTCCTTCTTTACGGTTTCAAGTTTTTTCACTTCGGCTTTAGCATTTTCAACAGATTTGGCAGCATTGGAACTGGTGCCGGCAGCAGAGGTATTTTTTTTCAGCTGCTTTTCTTTTTTTGCCTGCATGGCAGCTTTCTTTTTCTGGAGTCTTTTTGTTGACATATAGAGTTCCTCCTTAGATAAAATGATATTTTCGGTATAAAAATGTAAACTCTCTCACCGGAGAGAGAAACAGAGCTACAGCTTATGAAAAACAGGACGGCGGTTTTTAAATACAGCATAATAGGAAAAACCACATTCACGGAGAACATCAGCCGCCTTGTCAAAAGCATAGCCGATCTTATCCGGAGTATGGGCATCTGCACCGATGGTGATGATCTCACCGCCAAGCTCACGGTAACGTCGGATAATATTGACACAGGGATTCGGTTCACCAAGCCCGTAGTGATAACCGCCTGTGTTCAGCTCGATTCCCATATTTTTGCGGATCAATGTCCGCAGGATCTCGTCCAGGATCTCCTTATATCGTCCGTAAGAATACTGACGGTTCTGATTTGGACCATAACGTACTACATAGTCGATATGTCCGTACACATCCATCTCGTCAAAAGCAGCGATATTTTCCAGGATGGATTCAAAATATTCCATGTAGCATGCGGATTCCTTACGGCCCTCAAAATAAGAAGGATAATAAGGATCGTATCCGTGCACCACATGGGAGGAACCAATAACGAAATCAAAGGGAACTTCTTTCAGAAGATCGGAAAAAGATTCTGCAAGCTGAGGCTGAAGTCCAAGCTCGATCCCGAAGTTAACCTGAATCTGGTCTTTAAAAGCATCCGCAAGACTCTCAAGTTTCTGGCGGTATGCAGGGATGTTCAGGGAAAAATCAAGATTTTCCGGAGTATCGGGATAATCCGGATCAAAATGTTCAGTAAAACAGATTCCCGTGAGACCCTGGTCTGCGGCAGTCTGGATCATTTCTTCCATCGGTGTATCGGAATCTGCGGAAAAAGAGGAGTGCATATGGCAGTCCCATAAAATTTTCTGGTCCATTTTGTACCTCCATATTCAAGCCTTTATATTCTGTGACAATGATCGTATCTGCCTGTTATGAATCCGGGAAAGTCAAACTCCCAGCGGGAATATAGATATCCGTTTTGGGAATCAGCAGGACAGAACTTTCTATCAGAGAATTATAGCACATTTTTCAGAAATTTTCTTAATATTTATTTTAATGTTCTTTTTTATAAATAGCTCTTGAATTTTTGTTTGGAATTAGGTACAATATGAAACAGGTTGATGTTTCTTTAACAAAGGAACGATTTAAATCACCATTCAATTCATAGGAGGAATTTATCATGGCAGTAAAAGTTGCAATTAATGGTTTTGGACGTATCGGTCGTCTTGCATTCCGTCAGATGTTTGGAGCAGAAGGATTTGAGATCGTAGCAATCAACGATCTTACATCTCCTAAGATGCTTGCTCACTTATTAAAATATGATTCTACACAGGGAAGATATGCTCTTGCTGATAAAGTAACAGCAGGCGAGGATTCCATCACAGTAGACGGAAAAGAGATCAAAATCTATGCTAAGGCTAACGCTGCAGAGCTTCCATGGGGAGAGATCGGTGTAGACGTAGTTCTTGAGTGCACAGGTTTCTACACATCCAAAGACAAAGCTCAGGCTCATATCGATGCAGGTGCTAAGCACGTAGTTATTTCCGCTCCGGCTGGAAACGACCTTAAGACAATCGTTTACAACGTAAACCATCAGGGTCTTACAAACGAGGACAAGATCATCTCCGCAGCTTCCTGTACAACAAACTGCCTTGCACCAATGGCTAAGGCTCTTAACGATCTTGCACCGATCAAATCCGGTATCATGTGCACAATCCACGCTTACACAGGCGATCAGATGACACTTGACGGACCGCAGAGAAAAGGCGATCTGAGAAGATCCCGTGCAGCTGCAGTTAACATCGTTCCGAACAGCACAGGTGCTGCTAAAGCTATCGGACTTGTTATCCCAGAGCTTAACGGCAAACTTATCGGTTCTGCACAGCGTGTACCTACCCCAACAGGTTCTACAACAATCCTTACAGCAGTAGTTGAAGGAAACGTTACTAAAGAGCAGATCAACGCAGCTATGAAAGCAGCTTCCAATGAGTCCTTCGGATACAACGAGGATGAGATCGTATCCAGCGATATCGTTGGTATGAGATTTGGTTCCCTCTTCGATGCTACTCAGACAATGGTACTTCCACTTGAGAATGGCACAACAGAGGTTCAGGTAGTTTCCTGGTATGACAACGAGAACTCCTACACAAGCCAGATGGTTCGTACAATCAAGCACTTCGGAAAACTTCTGAACGCTTAATTTTCTGCGAACGGGTGTAGAAGAATAGACTCAGAAAGGGTCCGGTCTGAAGAGGACCGGGCCCTTTTTTTCCAAAAGACCAAACAAAAAAATGTCTGAGGAATGACTGTTAACAGAGCGGACAACAATACCGCTCGCCCTTATTCATCTGCTTTTGCAGAAATAAAAGTTAAGGAGATATAGAGATGCTGAACAAAAAAAGTGTTGACGATATCAATGTAAAAGGACAGAAAGTACTTGTAAGATGCGACTTCAATGTTCCGCTTCAGGATGGAAAGATCACAGATGAGAACCGTCTTGTAGCTGCTCTTCCTACAATCAAGAAACTGATCGCAGACGGCGGAAAGGTTATCCTTTGCTCCCACCTTGGAAAACCGAAGGGAGAGCCGAAACCGGAGCTTTCTCTTGCACCTGTAGCAGTTCGTCTTTCTGAGCTTCTTGGCCAGGAAGTAAAATTTGCAGCAGATCCTGAGGTAGTAGGACCGAACGCAAAAGCTGCTGTAGCAGAGATGAAAGATGGCGATGTAGTTCTTCTTGAGAACACACGTTATCGTGCAGAAGAGACAAAGAACGAAGACAAGTTCAGCGAAGATCTTGCTTCCCTCTGTGATGTATTTGTAAATGATGCATTCGGAACTGCTCACAGAGCTCACTGCTCTAACGTAGGTGTTACCAAATATGTAAAAACAGCAGTTGTAGGATATCTGATGCAGAAAGAGATCGATTTCCTTGGAAACGCTGTAAACAATCCGGAGAGACCATTCGTAGCAATTCTTGGCGGTGCTAAGGTTTCCAGCAAGATCTCTGTAATCAACAACCTTCTTGACAAGGTAGATACACTGATCATCGGTGGTGGTATGTCCTATACATTCTCCAAGGCTATGGGCGGACATATCGGAACATCCCTCTGCGAGGATGATTACCTTCAGTATGCTCTTGACATGATGAAGAAAGCAGAGGAGAAGGGCGTGAAGCTTCTTCTTCCTGTAGATAACAGAATCGGTGATAACTTCTCCAATGACTGCAATATCCAGGTTGTAAAACGTGGTGAGATTCCGGACGGATGGGAAGGAATGGATATCGGACCGGAGACTGAGAAGCTTTTTGCAGACGCTGTAAAAGATGCCAAGACTGTTGTATGGAACGGACCGATGGGATGCTTCGAGATGCCGAACTTCGCTCATGGTACAGAAGCAGTTGCCAAAGCTCTTGCTGAGACAGACGCAACAACAATCATCGGTGGCGGCGATTCTGCAGCAGCTGTAAATATCCTCGGATATGGCGACAAGATGACACACATCTCCACAGGTGGCGGTGCTTCTCTTGAGTTCCTTGAGGGCAAAGAGCTCCCAGGTGTAGCAGCAGCTAACGATAAAGACTGATAAAAAATAAAGTGTTCCAAGAACACAAAAAAGGAGATAAAACCATGGCAAGAAAGAAAATCATTGCTGGAAACTGGAAAATGAACATGACACCAAGCGAGGCTGTAAAGCTGGTTGAGACTTTAAAACCGCTTGTTGTTAACGACGAAGTTGATGTAGTATTCTGCGTACCGGCTATCGACATCATTCCTGTTGTTGAGGCAGCTAAAGGAACAAACATCCAGGTTGGCGCTGAGAACATGTACTTCGAGGAGAAGGGTGCTTACACAGGCGAGATCGCTCCGGCTATGCTCGTAGATGCTGGCGTTAAGTACGTAGTACTTGGACATTCCGAGAGAAGAGAGTATTTCGGTGAGACAAACGAAGACGTTAACAAAAAAATGCTCAAAGCTTTCGAGCATGGTATCACACCGATCATGTGCTGTGGTGAGACACTTACTCAGAGAGAGCAGGGCGTAACAATGGACTTCATCCGTCAGCAGGTTAAGGTTGGATTCCAGGGTGTTACAGCTGATCAGGCTAAGACAGCAGTTATCGCTTACGAGCCGATCTGGGCTATCGGAACAGGTAAGACAGCTACAACAGAGCAGGCTCAGGAGGTTTGCGCTGATATCCGTAAATGCATCGCTGAGATCTATGATGACGCTACAGCAGCAGAGATCCGTATCCAGTACGGCGGATCTGTAAACGCTGCAACAGCTCCTGACTTATTCGCTCAGGCTGACATCGACGGCGGTCTTGTAGGCGGCGCTTCCCTGAAACCAGATTTCGGAAAGATCGTAAACTACAAATAAGATTCACTTAAAAAGGGGCTTCGGCCCCTTTTTTTATATCTTTTTATAAAAAAACCAGAAAAACTCTCCCTGACACGGATAGCACAGCTAACAAAAAAGCTGCATCTGATCACAGTCAGAGAGAGTTTTTCTTATCTTCAGAGTAAGGATTGTTTTTCTCTGAAGCTTTTTCTGTATGTTCGTTCCTTTCGTCAGGCTCGGGAACGTGTTCCACAATGTCCTCGATCTCGCAGTGGAGAATGGAACACAGCCTGTCTATGGTATAAATTTCAACATTTTTATTTTTTCGAAGTCTGTCCAGAAGTGAACGGGTGATCTGGTAATGTTCATAAAGATCATACTGAGTGATTCCACGCTCCTTCATCGTGACCCAAAATCTGTCATATTTTATCATATATATATCCTGTCCGATTCATCCTTGAATTAATCTTATTATGAAGGTAAAATTGGAATCACAACAGTGTCCTTATATCGACACTACAGAAAGGAGAAGCAATGAGGAAGTTTTTTAAAATCTTAATTTCAGTGGTGATCACACTGTATTTTTCAGCTACCATGTTCTACTGCTTTGTGGCAGGAACACCGGATGACGGAAAAGGGGCAGTGATCTATATGATGTCAGCAGCAGGCCTGTCGATACTGTTTCCGGCTTTTACCTGCGGCTGCATTCATTACATCCTTTATCTCAGAAAAAAAATGGATGAAAGGAGCAAATGATCAGGATTTATGGTATGATAACAATAAATATCTGGCAGGGTATGTCGTTTCAGAAAACGGTTATCTGATAACGGCAGAAACGCATCAGATGGCTGTGCTGTGATGCAGCCGTTACGTATTATAATAGAAAGAAAGCCTGCAGCTGTGCGTAAGACGCTTATATGATCATTTGCGGAGGATTTTATGGGGAATATTCTGGATTATCTTGACTGGAGAGGAGATCTTACCTTTGAGCAGTCACCCTTTAATGAAGTTGACAATCTGATACTGGCGTGTTTTTCCTATCTTGATCTGGATGAGAGGGCAGAAGTAAAAAACGGAAATACTCTTTCTGTAGAAGAACTCTTTGCGGCTTTTTCCAGACGGGAAATGAAGAAGGATCTGAAAGCAGAAAGCGCCTTTCTGCAGAATACACCGGTGCTCCTTGAAAAAATGGCCTGTGCGGAGAGATTCCGGAAATGTACAGTAGGAGGCTTTGTCAATGAAATCCTTTCCAGTCAGGCTCAGCAGTTTGCGGCAGTGACTATAGGACTGGATGATGGAACCACATATATTTCCTTTCGGGGAACCGATGATACCATTGTGGGATGGAAGGAGGATTTTAACTTAAGCAACGGAGTTGTTCCTTCGCACAGAAAGGCGTTGGGATATCTGGAAACGCATGGAACTTATATACAGTCCATGCTGCGGATCGGCGGTCATTCCAAAGGAGGAAATCTGGCTATGTATGCAGCGATGCAGTGCAGTGACATCCTGCAGGAAAAGCTTCTTTCTGTCTATGATAATGATGGCCCGGGTTTCCCGGAAGGATTTTTCAGTCCCGGAAGAGTGGAAAGGGTTTTGCCAAAAGTCACTCGTATCATTCCTGAGGCATCTGTGATCGGTATGCTGCTCAGCCACCAGAAAGATCCGCGGATCGTAGCCAGTACACAGAAGGGGATCCTGCAGCATGATGCTTTTACCTGGGAGGTAATGGGGCCATCCTTTATAGAGAAAGAAAGTTTGACAAGAAGAGCTGCGGCGTCAGATCGAAGTATTCATAAATGGATCGACCATATGGATGAAAAGCAGAGAGAGCATCTCATCGGGGAACTCTTTTCTGTGTTGGAAGCAACCGGAGCAGATACCATTTCCCAAATCCAGGAAGGTGGTCTGAAAAGTTTGGCTGCCATGGTGCGCCAGCTGGATAAACTGGAACCACAGTCAAAAGCTATGGTGCAGGAACTGATCACCGGACTTTTTGGCAGCTGGCTGGAATTGCTTCCTCTGCCGGAACTTGACAAAAAGCGTTTTCTGCCATAACATAGGAGTTACTCTGATAAAAATTGGAAAAAACGGAAAGGGGACATCAGAAAATGAACGAAAAAGTCGTAAATGCGGCCCTTCTTGGTCTCGGAACAGTAGGAACCGGTGTATATAAAGTGATCAAAAGCCAGGAGCAGGAAATGACAGCCAAGCTTGGATGCCAGGTAAAGATCACAAAGATCCTGGTGCGTAACCTTGAGAAAGCGTCCGGGAAGGTAGACGATCCTTCTGTTCTTACAACAGACTGGGCAGATATTGAGGGAGATCCTTCCATTGATATTGTGATCGAGCTGATCGGCGGGATCGAGCCGGCACGTACGTATATCCTTGCAGCACTGAAAGCCGGCAAGAACGTTGTAACTGCAAACAAGGATCTGATCGCAGTCCACGGAAAAGAGATCTTGGAAACTGCCAGGGCAGCGCAGAAGGATTTTCTGTTTGAGGCAGCAGTTGCCGGAGGAATCCCGATCATCAGCCCGTTGAAGAACAGTCTTGAGGCCAACCATGTAACGGAAGTTATGGGAATCGTAAACGGAACTACGAACTTTATCCTTACCAAGATGTCCCAGGAGGGAATGGAATTTTCAGATGCTCTTGCTCTTGCTACAGAACTTGGATATGCAGAGGCAGATCCTACTGCAGATATCGAGGGAATTGATGCTGGAAGAAAGGTTGCCATCCTTGCATCAGTTGCCTTTAATTCCAGAGTTACCCTTGATAATGTTCATATAGAAGGAATCACAAAGATCACGGCAAAGGATATCCGTTACGCAAAAGAAATGGGCTGCGAGATCAAGCTTCTGGGTGTTGCACGCTGTCAGGAGGACGGCGTTGAGGCCTATGTCTGCCCGATGCTGATCCCGGCAGAGCATCCCCTTGCATCCGTCAATGATTCTTATAATGCGGTTTTTGTACACGGAGATGCAGTAGGAGATACCATGTTCTACGGACGTGGAGCAGGTGAGCTTCCTACAGCAAGTGCGGTTGCTGGTGATGTATTTGAGGTAGTCCGTAATATGAAGGCAGATTGCTGCGGAAGAGTAGGCTGCACCTGCTATAAGACACTTCCGGTAAAAGATATGGCAGATACCCATAACCGTTATTTCCTCCGCCTGCAGGTAGAGGACCGCTGCGGTGTGCTGGCTGAAATCCTGGAGCATTTTGCAAAATATCAGGCAAGCGTGGCACAGATCATGCAGAAAGAAAGCAAGAGACCGGATACCGCAGAGGTTGTTGTGATCACCAAACTTGTAAGCGAGGGCGCTTTCTTTAAGGTTAAGGAAGAACTGGAAAACAGCGCATCTGTAAGAAAGATTTCTTCTATGATCCGCGTATACCAGAAATAATATCTTTCGCGTAAATTTACAGATCAGCCGTATCAGTTGTCAGGAAATTGAAAACAGACAAATTTTTGTCAAAGAAAACGTTGCAAAATTTCTGGATTTTGGTACTATATAAAATGGAAAACAAAAGAATCCTGAATGGTACAGAGGTTTTCAGAATCAGTGAAGAGCTGTGCCGGACAGATTTTCGATCAAAGATAAGAAGGGGAAAATTATGAGCAAAAAACCAACAGTTTTAATGATCCTTGATGGATACGGACTCAATGACAGACATGACGGAAATGCTGTATATGAGGCAAAAACACCGGTTATGGACGGACTCATGAAAGATTATCCGTTTGTAAAAGGCAATGCCAGCGGTCTTGCGGTAGGTCTTCCGGACGGACAGATGGGTAACTCCGAGGTTGGTCATATGAACATGGGCGCAGGCCGTATCGTATACCAGGAGCTTACAAGGATCACAAAAGAGATCCAGGACGGCGATTTCTTCAAGAATGAGGCACTTCTTACTGCTATGAAGAATGCAAAAGACAACGATTCCGCGATCCATTTTATGGGACTTCTTTCTGACGGTGGCGTACACAGCCACAATACACATCTCTACGGACTTCTTGAGATGGCAAAGAGAGAGGGACTCAAGAAAGTTTACGTACACTGCTTCCTGGATGGTCGTGACACACCGCCTGCATCCGGTAAAGAGTTTGTAGAGCAGCTGGAAGCTAAAATGAAAGAGATCGGCGTTGGTGAGATTGGTGTGATCTCCGGACGTTATTATGCAATGGATCGTGATAACCGCTGGGATCGTGTTGAACTTGCATATAAAGCTCTTACACAGGGCGAAGGCGTAAAGGGAACAGATGCTGCAGCAGCAGTTCAGGCTTCCTATGATGATGACAAGACAGATGAATTTGTGCTTCCGACTGTTATCGAGAAGGACGGCAAACCGGTTGCAACTATTTCCGATAAGGATTCCGTTGTATTCTTCAACTTCCGTCCGGACCGTGCAAGAGAGATCACAAGAGCTTTCTGTGATGACGATTTTAAGGGCTTTGAGAGAGCAAAGAGACTGGATACCACATTCGTATGCTTCACAGAGTATGATGATACCATCCAGAATAAGCTGGTAGCATTCCACAAGGTTCTTCTTCACAATACCTTTGGTGAGTACCTTGCAGCTCACGATATGACACAGGCACGTATCGCCGAGACAGAGAAATATGCACATGTTACATTCTTCTTCAACGGTGGTGTTGAGGAACCAAACAAAGGAGAGGACAGAATCCTTGTAAAATCCCCGAAGGTTCCGACCTACGATATGCAGCCGGAGATGAGTGCACCGGAGGTTTGTGAAAAGCTTGTAGAGGCGATCAAATCTGACAAATATGATGTGATCATCATCAACTTTGCGAACCCGGATATGGTTGGCCATACAGGTGTTGAGACAGCTGCGATCAAGGCTGTTGAGACTGTTGATGCATGTGTTGGTAAGGCTGTAGAGGCAATCAAAGAGGTTGACGGACAGCTCTTTATCTGCGCTGACCATGGTAACGCAGAGCAGCTTGTAAATTATGAAACAGGTGAGCCATGGACAGCTCATACAACTAACCCGGTACCGTTTATCCTTGTAAACGCAGATCCGAAATACACACTTCGTGAGAACGGATGTCTTGCAGATATCGTTCCGACTCTGATCCAGCTTATGGGTATGGAGCAGCCGAAGGAAATGACAGGAGAGTCTCTTCTTGTTGAGAAATAAATAAGCTTCACGGAATCCCGGCAGATTTTTACGGATCTGCCGGGATTTTTTCATCCGATTGTTTCTGTTTCCACACATGAAAAAAATTTTCAAAATCATCTTGTAAAATCATTCCATTTCAACTATAATCCCTCTGATACATAAAAACAGGTAACTTTTGAGCAACTGTAAAGTTACAGAAAGAATAATAAAAAGAATAACAAAAAGCAGCACAAAGTTTAGGAACGATCAAATTAAATGGGGGGAAAAAAGATTTCATGAAAACAGACATGACACAGGGAAAACCGGTAAAAGTGCTCCTGGGATTTACGATCCCGGTATTTATTGGTAATGTATTTCAGCAGTTCTACAATATGGTAGATGCGGTGGTTGTAGGAAAATTTGTAGGAACAAAGGCACTGGCGGCAGTTGGCTCAACAGGAACTATCATCTTTTTGATCATAGGCTTTCTTCTGGGACTTACTGCCGGTTTTACCGTACTGACTGCACAGAAGTACGGTGCGGGAAAAATGGATGAGATGCGTCAGACCGTGGGAAATGCACTGATCCTGACAGCGCTGGTCTCGGCAGTGATGACAGCAGTCAGCATGACAGGTATGCATGCACTTCTGAAATTTATGCATACGCCGGATGATATTTTCAAGGATGCATATGCTTACGTTATGATCATCTGCGGAGGGATTTTTGCCCAGGCATTATATAATATCCTGGCCAGTATCCTCCGTGCACTGGGAAACAGTAAGGTACCACTGTATTTTCTGATCTTATCTGCAATGCTGAATATTGTGCTTGACCTTGTATTTATCATCGTGTTTAAGCTGGGAGCACCTGGAGCAGCCTGGGCTACCATTATTTCCCAGGGAGTTTCAGGAGTCTTATGTCTGGTATATATCTGGAAGTTTGTGCCGGAGCTCCGTATGAAAAAAGAAGACTGGTATTTTAGACGTAACCTCGCAGCCAAGCAGATCGGTGTGGGAATCCCAATGGGACTGCAGTATTCCATTACGGCGATCGGAACCATGATGGTACAGTCAGCCTTAAATATGCTTGGCTCTTATGCGGTGGCGGCGTTTACAGCAGGAAGTAAGATCGAGCAGATATTCACCCAGGCATATGTGGCACAGGGAACTGCCAGCGCTACCTACAATGCACAGAATATCGGAGCCGGAAAGCTTGAGAGAGTGCGGGAAGGCTTCCGGGCTTCGCATTTTATAGGAATTGTATATTCTGTTGTTGTTGGCAGTTTTCTGTTCTTTGCGGGAAAATATTTCGCATATCTGTTTATCTCAGATAACATTGAAGAAGTGCTTCCTATGGTAGCAATCTATGTAAAATGTGTGGCACTGTTTTTTATTCCTCTGTATTTTGTCAATGTACTGCGAAACGGGATCCAGGGAATGGGATATGGTCTTCTTCCTATGATGGCCGGTGTAGCTGAGCTTGCAGGAAGAGGGATCACCGCTACCATTGCAGCCGGAAAAAGTAGCTATATCGGTACCTGTCTTGCAAGTCCGGTGGCCTGGATCTTTGCGTCAGTGCTCCTTTGGGTAATGTACGTCTATGTTATGAAAGATATGGCGCGGAAGCTGTACGGTACAAATAAGTTATAAAAAAACCGTGAAATGAGATGCAATTTCCGGAAAGTATGATATAATGAAAAAGCTGGTGAGTAAGACCAGAAAGTATCAATGGAAAGATGCCTTTTTTGAAGGCACATGAACATAGAGGTGAATAAATATGAGCAACGATGAAAAGAGGGATATCGAGGACAGGATCAATGATGCCATGGCAAAAATCGTCAGTGATACTGCAGGAGAGCCTCAGCCTGAAAATAAAAATAACAGATCAGCTGCTCACAAGTCGGCAAGACCTTCGAAATCAGCAAGGCCAAGGAAGATCACCTACGTACCTATCGATGAATCTGAATTTGAACCTATTGTTATACCCGAAAAGAAAAAGCATAAGGCACTGAAGGTAACTGGAATGATCGCCGCCATGGTTTTGGTAGTGGCAGGCTGTGCATATGCAGGAGTATCTTATTATTACACCAGTCATTTCTTTGAGGGCACAACGATTAACGGGATCGACAGCTCCAACAGGACTGCATATGAGGTTGAGCAGGAGATCGCAAAAAAAATGGAAGGCTATTCCATCCAGGTAAAGGCCAGAGATCAGGAACCGCAGACGATAGAAGGAACGGATATCAGTTATCGTTATATATCCAGTGGTGAAGTTCTGAAGCTTTTGAAAGCGCAGAAGCCCTATGAATGGGTGAGAGGATTTTTTGAAAAGACGACTTACACAGCCAGTGAGCAGACAGCTTTTGACAAGTCAAAGCTGGAGTCAGAAGTGAAAGCACTGAACTGTGCCCAGAAAGAGAATCAGGTAGCACCGGAGAATGCGTACGTAAGCTTTAATGATTCCGAGTTTACGATCGTGCCGGAGACAGTGGGAAGTGAACTGAAGGTAAAAGAAGCCTATCAGATGATCAGTGATGCTATCAGCAGCGATGACGGGGAAGTAGATCTTAGCAGTAACCCGGATGCTTATGTGAAAGCAGATGTGACCAGCGACAGTGCAGATCTGCAGGCAACGGTGGATGCATATAATAACTTTGCGAGGGCAAGCATCACCTACACATTTGGAGATGAGACAGTAACACTTGATGGAAGCACCATCAAGAACTGGCTGCAGTTTGACGAAAAGGGCCAGCTGATCCAGGATGAAGCATCCTTCAAACAGCATATCGTGGATTATGTGGCACAGCTTGCAGCGGATCATGATACAGTAGGTACAGAGCGTCAGTTCCAGACAACAAGCGGAAGAACTGTTTCGGTTTCCGGTTCTGCATATGGCTGGAAGATCGATCAGGACGGAGAGGTGGCACAGCTTACCCAGGAGATCCAGTCCGGAGCTCAGACGACCAGAGAGCCGGTTTATTCCATGAGAGCCAATTCTTATGGTGTGAATGATCTGGGAAATACCTACATTGAAGTGGACCTTACAGAACAGTATATGTGGTATTATCAGGATGGAAATGTGATCTTTGAATCAGATATCGTATCCGGACTTGCAAGTGATCCGAAGAGAAAAACACCTCCTGGAATCTTCACATTGTATTATAAGAAGAGCCCGGATGTGCTACGTGGCACCAAGAAACCAGACGGAACCTATTCCTATGAACAGCCGGTAACCTACTGGATGCCGTTTAACGGAGGCATTGGATTCCATGATGCAGACTGGCAGCCGTATTTTGGAGGCGATCGGTATCTAACCGGAGGTTCCCACGG
Organism: Blautia sp. MCC270; assembly: GCF_018785605.1. NCBI lineage: Bacteria > Bacillati > Bacillota > Clostridia > Lachnospirales > Lachnospiraceae > Blautia > Blautia sp. MCC270. The sequence continues at coordinate 39,797 of NZ_WQQD01000004.1, read as the reverse complement.
CTGTATCAATATGCCGCCGGATAAAGCGGGAGAGCTTTACAACATTATCCAGTATAATGTTCCGATCGTCTGTTTCTATTGATCGGATCTGTAGTCAAAAAACAAACAGGAGCCAGCCGGTGATCCGGTGTGTGGCTCCTGTTCTTTAGCAGGAGGAAAATATTATGTTTGATCAGTCATTCAGCTTTATACTTACAATCGCAGCACTGGTAGTAGGATTTATGCTTTTTACCGGACACGGTTCCTTTTTTATGAAAGGCGGAAACACACAGGCCAGAGCCCAGAAGTATGATGAGAAAAAAATGGAAAAGGTTTCAGGAATCTGTCTGATACTTATCGGAGTGGCTACAGGAGTTGACGCATTTACCACAAGTGTAGCAGCAAAGATCGCCTATGTAGTAATTCTGTTTGTGATACTTGCGGTATTTCTGTTTGTACTCAGAACAAAATGTATCAAAAAATGATCAGAAGTATCAGAACTATCCTTTAGGTAAAAAAGCAGAACTCCCCGTGAAACGGTAACCTGTCTGATCAGGCTCCGGTATTTGCGGGGAGTTTTTCTGTCTGTATTTAGTTTAATTTCGTTCGGCTGGTCTGCCGGAATGTCAGAGTAAAGATGATTCCCTTTACGATGGAAGTAAGGGAAAGTGCCCACCAGATACCATTAAGTCCCATTCCCGCATGAGTCAGCAGCATGGCAAGCGGGATTCTGGCCCCTGTCAGGATAATACTGATGATACTGCAGAGCTTGGTCATACCAAGGCCGGACAGTGCACCGATGGTCATCAGCTCAATGGCCATGAAAGCCTCACAGAAGCCGATGATGATCAGGTAATTTACAGAAATCCCAAGGGATTCCGGATCATGGAAAAACAGTCCGGAGATCGGGCGTGGGAGCAGCACAAAGGCTGCAGTTATGATAAGGCCCCAGATTGTCAGGATACCAAAGGAAATACGGTAGCCCTGGCGGATGCGGTCGTATTTTTTTGCACCGAAATTCTGTGCGGTAAAAGCATTTAAGGCAGAGGCAAAGCCGTCCGCGGTGTTCCAGGAAACGGATTCGATCTGTCCGCCCACACGCTGGACAGCAATGGCAGCAGCACCGAAGGCGGAAACCATTCTGGTCAGTACCATGGAGATCATACAGTAGAGCATGCTCTGGATAGCGGTTGGAAAACCAATGCGGAAGATATTTTTATAAAATTTTCCCGGAAAACGTGAAAAAAGATGAAGTTCACGAAGTACATTTGTTTCCAGCCCGGAAGTAAAGATCCGGAAAACCAGCACTGCAAAAACCAGAAACTGTGCAGTTACTGTGGCAATGGCAGCACCTAACGTTTCAAGCCGTGGAAAAGGTCCAATGCCAAGGATCAGGAGCGGATCCAGGAGCATATTTCCCACAAGTCCAAGAAAATTGGCCATCAGCGGAGACTTGGAATCTCCCTGGGCTGTAAAAAGTCCGGTGAGAGTCAGGTTCAGGAAGGAAAAAATGATCAGTCCGCAGGTGATCAGCATATAAGATCTGGCAGAAGAATATGCTTCCGGGTCTGTCAGATTAAAAAATCCGATTAGAGGATCAAGAAATATAATACTTGCTGCAGAAAATAAGAGACCGAACAGAATGGTCATCTGCAGGGCACTGGCCGCGTAGGAACGTGCCTCTTTATAATCCTTCCGGCCGCAGGACTGTGCGGTGTTTACCTGTCCGCCCATTCTCGGAAGGGCTACCAGTCCCTGGGAAAGCCACACATACATGCCGCCCACACCGACACCGGCAACTGCCTTGGATCCCAGAAGCCCGATCCAGGCCATATCTGTGATATTATAGGCAGTTCCAAGAAGGGAAGATGCCATGATAGGAAGAGCAAGCTCTGAAAGCGTTTTCAGGATCGGACCGGAAGTAAGGTCTATGGATTTTGATTTTTTCATACTCATCTGCATATCTCCGTAAGGTCAAAAGGCCTGGTGATCCGGTAATCCGGTTTATCCACCTGACCGAAACCGTATTCAGCAAAGATAAAAGGAACTCCTGCTTTCTGGCAGGCATTAAAGTCTCCTATAGTATCACCGATATAAACCGGATCGGAAAGATTATTATCCTCGCGGATTTTCATGATATTTTCCGCTTTGGCCATGCCGGTGTCACCGGGACAGAGATGGCCCTTGAAATAGTGTCCGAAGCCTGTGGATTTCAGGAACACTTCAATATATCCGGCCTGGCAGTTACTGACGATAAAAAGAGGAAAACGGCTGGAAAGAATCTTCAGTGTTTTCTCAAGATCCGGATACAGCGGAGCACATTTGCGAAGCAGTGCCTCGTGCTCTGCCTGGCAGCAGCCGTCGATGATACGAAGCTGTTCGGCTTCCGGAAGCTCGGGGAAAAGAGCCTTTGCGATATCCGGCAGCAGCTGGCCGAAAAGCCCCATCAGTCGTTTGGCGCTTACGTCGGTATCCATGTGCTCCGTATGGATAAGGTAATCACTCCAGGCCTCAGCTACGATCCCGGTGGAATCCCAGAGCGTACCGTCAACATCAAAAATAATACTGTCCATCAGAAAAACCTCCCCAAAAAACTATGATATGTAAAAAAAGCAACCCTTTGTACTGGACATAGTACAAAACAAGTTACTGTTCACTCCGTTCTCAGCAATACGCTTCGCGATGCACAGAATTTATGTTAATCGCATAAATTCGCGCGGTATGTCTCGGGTTTTCTGTGGCCTTCGCTCACAAAAAACACCTCGCGGAATATTACCAGTGAACAGTTATCAAAACAATTCTATATGAGAAAAGAAAAAAAAGCAACTGCGCTTTTGAAGATTTTATGTTATAGTAAGGGTTACGAGGGAAAAACTATGAATTATAAGAATACGATCAGAGGTATATTCAAAGACAGGCCTAACCGTTTTATCGCTCATGTGCAGATCGGGGATCAGCTGGAAACGGTCCATGTGAAGAATACAGGCAGATGCCGGGAACTTCTTGTTCCGGAAGCAGAAGTGATCCTGGAAAAGAGTGATAATCCTGCCAGGAAAACGAAATACGATCTGATCAGTGTGAACAAGGAGGGCCGCTGGATCAATATGGATTCCCAGGCCCCAAATAAAGCAGCAGAAGAGTGGGTGGCGGCCGGAAATCTTTTTCCGGAGAAAGTGACTGTCAGGAGAGAAAAGACATACGGAAATTCCCGTTTTGACCTGTATGTGGAATCCGGGAAGCGAAAGGCTTTTATCGAGGTAAAAGGCGTCACTCTGGAAGAAAATAATATCGTGCGCTTTCCGGACGCACCTACAGAACGGGGGATCAAGCATCTCTGTGAGCTGATGCATGCAGCAGCTGACGGCTATGAGGCGTATCTTCTTCTGGTGATCCAGATGAAGGATGTAAGGTATTTTGAACCAAATCGGGAGACACATCCGGAATTTGGAGAAACACTTAAGGCGGCAGCAGATGCCGGTGTTCACATCCTGGCCTATGACTGTGCCGTCACGGAAGATTCCATGAAGATCTGTGATCCGATACCGGTAAGATTATAGAAAGGAAATGATATGCCTGAAAACATTGCAGAACCCCTTCTGAAATGGTACGATAAAAACAAAAGGCTCCTGCCCTGGAGAGATAAAGACAATGCCTATTATACCTGGGTATCTGAGATCATGCTCCAGCAGACCCGAGTGGAAGCGGTGAAACCTTATTTTCAGCGCTTTATCCAGGAACTTCCGGATGTAGCAGCCCTTGCGGCGGCACCGGAAGAGAGGATCATCAAGCTGTGGGAAGGCCTTGGCTATTACAGCCGTGTCCGCAACATGCAGAAAGCGGCTGTTCAGGTCATGGAAGAATATGGAGGCAGGATCCCTGAGGATTTTGAGACACTTCTCTCGTTAAAAGGAATAGGAAGATATACGGCAGGTGCCATTGCGTCCATTGCCTACGGAAAGAAAGTCCCTGCAGTAGATGGAAATGTGCTGCGGGTATACGCAAGACTCACCGAAAACCGTGGAGATATCATGAAACAGTCTGTACGGAAATCAGTGGAAAATGATCTTACAGAGCAGATGTCTGAGGACAGACCAGGGGATTTCAACCAGGCTATGATGGAGCTGGGAGCTGTAGTCTGTGTTCCAAACGGAGCAGCAAAGTGCGAAGAATGCCCGCTGGGGCATTTTTGCCTTGCTAGAAAGCATGGAACTGTAGAAGAACTTCCCGTAAAAGCACAGAAGAAAGCCCGCACCATAGAACAGCGAACGGTCCTTGTGATCCAGGACGGAGCAGGTACAGCGATCCGTAAACGTCCGAATACAGGACTTCTGGCAGGCCTTTATGAGCTTCCAAATGTGGAAGGACATCTGACGGAGAAGGCGGCACTTGCCCGGGTAAAAGCCATGGGACTGGAACCACTGCGGATTGAAGCACTGCCGGATGCGAAGCACATTTTTTCTCATATTGAATGGAGGATGTGTGCTTATCGTATCGCTGTATCCTCTCTGGAAGAAGCACCGCAGGGGGAGTTCCTGTTTGTGGATAAGAGAGAATCCGATAAAAAATATGCAATACCATCTGCGTTTCGCGCATACACCAGATATATGAAGGAGGAAAACACATGAAACTTTTGAGCGTAGCAATACCATGCTATAATTCAGAGGCTTATATGTCAAAATGCATCAATTCCCTGCTGATCGGAGGAGAGGAAGTAGAGATCATCATTGTAGATGATGGCTCCAGTGACCGTACTGCCGAGATCGCAGATGATTATGCCGAGAAATATCCAACTATCGTAAAAGCCATACATCAGGAAAATGGCGGCCATGGACAGGCAGTCAACACAGGGATCAAAAACGCAACAGGACTTTATTTCAAGGTTGTGGACAGTGATGACTGGGTAAATCAGGATGCCTACTATGAGGTCCTGAAAACACTTTATGAACTGATACGTGGGGCTGAGACCGTGGATCTTCTCATCAGTAATTTCGTTTATGAGAAGCAGGGAGCTACCCGCAAAAAGGTCATGCAGTACAGACACTGTTTTCCGACAAACCAGATTTTCGGATGGGATGAGGTACGCCACATGAAAAAAGGCCAGTATCTCCTTATGCATTCCATGATATACCGTACAAAACTTCTCCATGACTGTGGAATGGAGCTTCCGAAGCATACGTTCTACGTAGATAACCTGTTTGCGTTTGAGCCGCTTCCCTATGTAAAAAATCTCTATTATCTGGATGTAAATTTCTATCGATATTTTATTGGAAGAGATGATCAGTCTGTCAATGAGAAAGTGATGATCAAGCGTATCGATCAGCAGATCCGTGTAAACAAACTGATGGTGGACGCCTATCTGAAGGCTAATGTGAGCAACCGCAGACTTCGTGCTTATATGTTCAGCTATCTGGATATCATCACAACCGTTTCTTCGATCATGCTGGTAAGAGCTGCAACGCAGGAATGCCTGGATAAAAAACAGGAGCTGCAGGATTACATCAAAGATCAGAATATGGGACTGTACCGGAAGCTTCGGAGAAGTCTCTTCGGAAGGGTGTCCAATCTTCCCGGAAGAGGTGGAAGAAAGATGTTTGTGGCAGCCTATAAGATCTGTCAGAAGTTTTATGGATTTAATTAAAAAAAAGCCCCCAACGGGGCTTTTTTTATAAATTCTGTTCCGGCTTCTTCTTGCGCATATGAGATAGGGAGCGCTGTTCCTCGTAATCCTCCACTCTCTGTGGATAGAACAGGAGATGTCCGAACAGTGCCAGTGTGGTACCAAGACATACATCGATCACGGAGTGCTGCTTGATAAACATGGTGGACAGGATGATCAGAACAGAAAGGATCAGGGCTCCTCGCTGAAGCCATTTCCTGTCTTTCAGTGCCTGGCAGTGATGAATGGCAAAATAAACAGCCAGGGAATTAAATACATGGATACTTGGCAGGATGTTGGTGGGAGTATCTGTCCGATAGAGCTCGGCCACCAGTCGTGTAAAGATGTTGCTTCTGGGGAATACCGCAGGGCGGAGATACTGAACGTTCGGATAGATGTAGGAAACAACAAGGAAAACCGTCATTCCCATCATCAGGTTGAAGATCAGCTGGAAATATTCCTTTTTATTCTTATTGCGAAACAGGAAATACACAACCGTTATTACCACATATGGAAACCATAAAAGGTACGGAATAATAAAAATCTCGCAGAACGGGATCATATCATCAAAAACAGTATGTACAACATGGTAGGCTCGTACAGGCCGCTGCTCCAGATATCCAAACAGGATAAGATAGGCAACGAAATAGATTGCTATGATAAAACCGTGCCTGTATTTTTTTATTTTACTCAACATTTTGCCGCTCCTTTTCTTGAGGTATGGCTGATGTCAGCCTTAAGCTTCTTTTTTGTTAAGTATCTACCTGCTACTATAACACAGGCATTATGATTTTTAAAGGTTTCTTTTCAATGGTCACAGAAAATTCACGCTGGATTCCGCCGGATTCTCCGTCTTTATGCACAGGAAGGGAATGGTCACTTGTAATATGTACGTTCCTGCACTGTAAAATATGTACACCGCGAATGCGGGTATGTTTTCCCCAGAGAGCGCTCGGCAGGCAGAACAGCATTTTCAGCTTGGAGATTCCTTCAATAACGATCACATCCAGTAAACCATCCTCCGGACTGGCGTTTGGACAGAATTTAAAGCCTCCGCCTTCATATTTCTGGTTCATTACAGCCGCAAACCAAGTCCTGCTGAAGGTTTGTGGCTTGTTCCCGTCAAGTGTTATCGTGACCGGGGACGGAGTAAGGAAGAGAAATTGCTTCAGTGCCACCATAAGGTAGATGAGTTTACCCATATGGAGACGGTTGAGAAATTTTTTGCCAGGTGTGATCAGGACTTCCTGACAGATTGCCGCATCGTAGCCCATTCCTGCACTGATGCCGAAACGGTAGGAATGGCTGCCAAGGTGGAGAACAGGAACATCCATGAAAATGGTCCGTCTGTTTTCAAGGATAGAGCGAAGCGCTTCAAAAGGATCAAAGGGCAGGCCCATACTGCGGCAGAAATCGTTGCCGGACCCGACCGGGATAAATCCGAAAACAACCGAAGACAGATCAATGATCCCGGTAAGTACTTCGTAAATAGTGCCGTCACCGCCTACTGTTACCAGAGTTACCGGATCCTCCGGTGTTCCGGCGGCACTGATCCTCTGTGCCAGTACTGTGGCGTGTCCCACATATTCTGTGAGAAAATACTGATATGAGATCCCCTGACTTTCCATGATGCTGCGAAGCCGGTTCCAGACATTACGTCCCTCACCGGATCTTGAATTGGGATTCACAATAAAAGAATACATAATAAAAAACCTCCAAACAACTCTCTGCTTTATCATAACATTGACGTTCGGCTTTTACAAATTAAAATTTCTTAAGGATTTCTATATTTTACATAAACTTAACCTTTTTTCTATGTTGGATTTTACGAATGCACTTTATACTTGCACGTATCAGATGAAAAATGAAGCTGGAGGAAAATTATGATATATCTTGTGGAAGATGATGAAAGTATCCGTGAACTTGTTGTATATACATTAAACAGTCAGGGTCTGGAGGCACAGGGTTTTGAACGGCCATCACTTTTCTGGAAAGCGCTGGAAAAAGAACTGCCTTCACTGGTGCTTCTGGACATTATGCTTCCGGAGGAAGACGGACTGTCTATTTTAAAAAAAATCCGTATCCGTCCGGATGTGCGGAAACTTCCGGTGATCATGCTTACTGCAAAAGGAAGTGAGTTTGATACCGTGGTAGGTCTGGACAGCGGTGCAGATGATTACATTCCGAAGCCGTTCCGTATGATGGAACTGATCTCCAGGGTACGTGCCCTTCTTCGGAGAGCAGAGGACAATGGCGCAGAGGAGTATCGTATGGAAAATCTTTATGTATGTCCGGGAAGACATGAGGTAACTGTTGATCAGGAGCCTGTGAATCTGACACTGAAAGAATACGAGATGCTTTGTCTCCTTCTGAAAAACAGTGGTACGGTTCTTTCCAGAACACAGCTTTTAAATCAGATCTGGGGATATGAATTCGACGGGGAGAGCAGAACCGTAGATGTACATATCCGTACCCTTCGCCAGAAGCTTGGCCCGGCAGGAGATCTGGTGGAAACAGTTCGTGGAGTGGGCTATAAGATCAGCGGAAAATGTGCATGAACAGCTGCTGAGAGTAATATGAAAGTAAAGAGCATTTCGACGGAAAAAGGCTTCGGCCCTTTTCTGGACGAAGTGCTTTTTTCATGCTATAATAGTTGAACCCCGGAGCCATTAGGAAACAGGCTCCAAAGAGTAAGAGGTGAAAGAAAAAAATATGAAATCATTAGTAATTGCGGAGAAGCCATCCGTTGCCAGAGACATTGCCAGAGTCCTCCACTGTAGTCAGAAGGGGAACGGAACCCTGGAAGGAAAAGACTATGTAGTGACCTGGGCCCTGGGACATCTGGTAACACTGGCAGATCCGGAAGAATACGATAAAAAATATACCAAATGGGAGCTTTCCACGCTTCCCATGATGCCGGAGAAAATGAAACTGGTGGTGATACGCCAGACCTCCAAGCAGTACAATGCGGTGAAAACCCAGCTTTACAGGAAGGATATCGGGGAGATCATCATTGCCACAGATGCCGGACGAGAGGGAGAACTGGTTGCAAGGTGGATCCTTGCAAAGGCAGACTGCCATAAACCTATTAAGCGTCTGTGGATCTCATCCGTAACGGACAAAGCAATCCGTGACGGCTTTGCCCACCTTAAAAACGGCCATGATTATGATGATCTTTACCGTGCGGCACAGGCCAGGGCGGAGGCGGACTGGCTGGTGGGAATGAACGGGACCAGAGCGCTGACCTGTAAATATAATGCCCAGCTTTCCTGCGGACGTGTGCAGACCCCCACCCTTGCCATGATCGCAAGAAGAGAGCAGGAGATCCGGGAATTTAAGCCGGAGGATTATTACGGGATCACTCTGCAGGCGGGAAATGTACGCTGGACTTGGCGTGACGGAAAAAGCGGAAGCCTCCGCACCTTTAAGAAGGAGCGTGCCCAGGAGATCCAGACAAAGGCAGGAAAAAGCAACCTTACCATAACAAAGGTTTCCAGAAAGCCGAAGAAGACCTATGCGCCGGGGCTTTATGACCTGACCACTCTTCAGAGAGAAGCCAATCAGAAATACGGCTTTTCTGCAAAGGAAACTCTGAATATCATGCAGAGGCTCTACGAGAATCACAAAGTCCTTACCTACCCAAGAACGGATTCCAGATATATAGGAAAAGATGTCGTTCCTACCATTAAAGAACGTCTTCAGGCATGCGGGACAGGTCCTTACCGGAAACTTGCCGGTGCGTTGGCCAATAAACCAATCCAGGCCAATGCAAGTTTTGTAGACGATAAGAAAGTCAGTGACCATCATGCCATCATTCCTACAGAACAGTTTGTACAGCTGGATCATATGACAAACGAGGAGCGGAAGATCTACGATATGGTTGTGCGCCGTTTCTTAAGCGTTCTGTATCCGCCGGCTGTATATGAGCAGGTTAGTATGGAAGGAACGGCAGCAGGAGAGACTTTTGCGGCAAGCGGACGGATCGTAAAAAGCGCCGGATGGAGAGAAGTCTACGAAGGCGGCTGGCAGGATGAGGAAGAAGAGGATTCATCGGATAAGCTGAAAGACCAGAAGCTTCCGGAGCTTACGGAAGGTCAGATACTTACTGTGGAAGGAGCAGCTCTTACAGCAGGCAAAACAAAACCACCGGCCAGATTTACAGAGGCCACACTTCTTGGTGCCATGGAAAATCCGGTTCATTTTATGGAAAGCCACGACAAAAAAGCGGCAAAAACCCTTGGTGAGACCGGTGGACTTGGAACGGTAGCCACAAGAGCGGACATCATTGAGAAGCTTTTCAACAGCTTTATGATGGAAAAAAGAGGCAATGAGATCTACATTACCTCCAAGGCGAAACAGCTTCTGGAGCTGGTTCCGGAAGAACTGAAAAAGCCGGAGCTTACCGCAGACTGGGAGATGAAGCTCAGTGATATTGCAAACGGAAAGCTCCGTCAGGATAAATTCCTCACAGGGATCCGTAAATATGCCTGTGAGATCGTAGATGAGATCAAAGGCGGACAGGGAACCTTCCGCCATGACAATATGACAAACAAGAAGTGCCCCAACTGCGGCAAACATCTCCTGGCAGTCAACGGAAAGAATGCCAAAATGCTGGTGTGCGAGGACCGGGAATGCGGATACAGAGAGACAGTATCCAGGACCACCAATGCGCGCTGTCCGAAATGCCATAAGCGTATGGAGATGCTTCTGAAGGGAAAAGAAGAGACCTTTGTATGTCAGTGCGGCTATAAAGAAAAGCTTTCATCCTTCCAGGCAAGACGAGCCAAAGAGGGTGCAGGTGTGAATAAGCGTGATGTGCAGCGTTATCTTAAGAAACAGCAGAAAGAGGCCAATGAGCCGGTGAACAATGCATTTGCGCAGGCGTTGTCAGGAATTAAACTGGATTAAATAAATTGCCTGTCCAGATATCCGGGGTTCGGATGAGCGGAGGACCGGATGCAGATACGTCGGTCGGAGAAATGTGTCTGGCAGAACAGGACAGCAGAAAGAGAGGAAAACGATTTGGGATTACAGGATGACAGAATGTCAGGAAATATTCAGGATATCGCAAGACTGATCACAAGACTTCTTCTTAAGGGAGATATGCCGCAGTATACACTTCCTGCAGCAGAGGCAGATTATACAGAGGCAGACCAGCTTTTTAAGAAGGTTATCGGACTTGCTGATGAGGGTGACATCAACGGAGCGGAAAATGAGCTTCTTATGAACATGGAGGAAGATGATCCGGATTATCTGGAGCTTGCCCTTACCTTTTATCTGCATCTCAATGATATGGACGTAGATTACCTGGATGATCACGATTATTCCAGGGAGGAGATCCTGGACGGGTTGAAAAGCCTGGCTGAGGACTGGGGAGTTACAGGACTGGAGGCACTTGTCTAATGCGGCGGGAGGTTACACTGGAGGAAATTTCCGACGGTCGTTTATACGAGGCAAATGACATGGTAAAGGCAGACTGTCAGGACTGTAAGGGCTGTTTTGACTGCTGTACGGGAATGGGAGATTCTGTTGTACTGGATCCGCTGGATGTATGGCGGTTAAGTCAGGGACTTCACTTAAGTGTGGACCAGCTGCTTGCCGGAAAAATAGAGCTTGGCGTCACAGACGGAAATATTCTGCCGCATCTTAGGATGACAGGGGCAGAGGAACGATGCGTATTTCTGAATGGCAACGGAAGATGCTCCATTCACAGTTTCCGTCCGGGCTTCTGCCGTTTGTTCCCGCTGGGAAGATACTATGAGGACGGTGGTTTTAAATACATTCTTCAGATCCACGAGTGCAAAAAGACCAGCCGCAGTAAGATCAAGGTCCGGAAATGGGTAGATACTCCGGATTTTCGAAATTACGAAAAATTTGTCTGTGACTGGCATTATTTTCTTCTGGATGTCCAGTCGGTTCTCTATGAGAGCGAGGACAGTGATCTGATCCGAAACCTGAACATGTATGTGGTAAACCAGTTTTACAGGAAGCCTTATGATGAGAAGCGGGATTTTTATGAGCAGTTTTATGAGAGACTTGCGGCGGGAAAAGAACTCCTGAGCCTTGGAGTGTGAAACAGACCAGGCAGCGAGGTGTCTGAGCTTACCTGCCTGAAAGTCTCTCGCGCGGAGGAAAGAAAGGATTTTTTGACATATGAACTTAAATCAGCTCACATATTTTGTGACTCTTGCCCAGATCGAAAATTATACCAGAGCAGCCAAGCGGCTGGATATAACCCAGCCAAGTCTGAGCCATGCGATCTCCAACCTTGAAAAGGAACTGCAGGTTCCACTTTTTGAGCGTCACGGAAGAAATGTGACCATGACCAAATACGGGGAAATGTTTCTGAAATATGTGCAGGACTCCTTACATATCCTGAATCTTGGTGTGGAGAGGATACAGGAAGCGGCAAGGATTCCGGGAGGAAGTATTTCCATCGGGTATATCCATACCCAGGGACGCAGATTTATCCCGGAGCTTGTCCGGGGGTTCCTTAATGAACAGGAGGGGAAGAAGATTGATTTCCGTTTTCAGAATGCAACTACCGGAAGTCTGATCCGGGGTCTGAAGGAAGAGAAATTCGACGTGATCTTCTGTTCCCGGGCAGAGGGCGAGAAGGAGATCAGCTTTGTGCCGGTGTCAGAAGAAAAGCTGGTGGCTGTAGTGCCTGAGAACCATGCTCTTGCAGACCGAAATTCAGTGACCATAAAAGAGCTGGGGCAGTATCCGCAGGTGACCTTTACCCCTGCAAGCGGACTGTATTTTGTGATCCGGGAGCTTTTCGAAAAGGAAGGACTTTCACCGGAGACGGCCTTTGAGGTAGAAGAGGATGGTGCACTGGCAGGTATGGTGGCGGAGGAATTTGGTGTAGGCATTGTGCCGGATGTACCGGTGATCCATACACTTCCTGTGAAAATCTTAAATATTGAGAATCTGCACTGCCGTCGTTACATATACATGGGAATGATGAAAAACCGGTACCCAAGTGCGCTTGTGGAGCAGTTCCGGGATTATATATACAAGCATTACCGGATCTATGAAGTGATACAGTAGAATCTTGGTGATAAAATTTCTGTAAAAAATCTCTGCTTCTGTAAAAGGGCGGAGATTTTTTTGACACAGATCCTGGCGTGAATACTATAGCAATTCCATAAATTACTGCAAACAATCCAGTCCATCATAGCGTGAAGTCCTGCGTCAGATATCTTTGCCGTGCCTAAAAATTATAAAAATAATCTATAGATCACATGCGTAAATTCAATGAAAATTTGGGTTGAGATAAAAATGACCAGTTGGTATAATAAGGACAGATACTTGATTTAAAGTGATAAAGTAATGACGGAAATCCGTAATAAAATGAACGAAGTAAAGGAGATATTATGAACCAGTTAGAAGTATTAAGAGAAAGCCTTGGACAGTGCGATGAGATCATCCTGGACGCACTCCTTATGAGAAACAGGATCGTAGAGGACATCATGGTATACAAGGAAGCTAACGATCTTCCGGTACTTCAGCCGGAACAGGAGGCGAAGCAGAAAGGATGGCTGGAAGCCAGAATGGAAGGCAGACGTCATAAGAAAGAGGTCAATGATGTTTTTGCAAGCATCACACAGAACAGTAAAAGGATCCAGTCCAGAAATCTTTTCAATTATAATATCTTCCTGATCGGATTTATGGGAGCTGGTAAATCTACGATCTCCGATTATCTGAAGAATGTTCTTGCCATGGATGTTGTGGAGATGGATCAGTGTATCGTGGAGAGACAGGGAATGAGCATTTCCGATATCTTTGAGACTTACGGTGAAGAGTATTTCCGTGAGCTCGAGACAAATCTTCTGATCGAGATGCAGTCCAGATCGAATGTTGTAGTATCCTGTGGCGGTGGTGTTCCGATGCGGGAGCGCAATGTTACCGAGATGAAAAAAAATGGCCGTGTTGTACTTCTGACTGCAAAGCCGGAAACTATTCTGGAACGTGTAAAGGATAATCATGACCGTCCTTTACTTGAGAACAACAAAAATGTTTCATTTATCGCGGATCTGTTGGAAAAACGTCGCGCGAAATATGAGGCAGCAGCAGATATAGTTGTTGAGACAGACGGAAAGAGTGAGCTTGAGATCTGCGAGGAGCTGATCCACAGACTTCGTGAGGCAGAGGCAAATAAATAACTGCTGATCATAAAACAGAATAGTTTTACATATAAAAGGGACAGCTGTCCGATAAACCGTACAGAAACAGAACGGAGATCGGGCAGCTGTCCTTTATGATATAAAAGATCCGGACCATATATTTGCAGATGAACAGATCGTTTAATTGGTCTTATAAAAAATCTCCCTCGAGGTTTCCTCGATCACAAATTTTTTAAAGGCTTCCACGACCGGCGGATGGTATACATCCTTCAGCATGGCCATGTAGAAATTCCGCTGCCAGCTTGGAGAGACAAGGGGAAGGATCTTAAGGTTCAGAGAGTGCAGGATCGGGATATCCGGTGCAATGCAGATGCCGAAATCATTGGCAACAAACCCTGCGGCAACCTGATCTTCATCGATCTCAAAAGCCACATCCGGGTACTGACCGATGCTCTTAAATAACTGGTCAATGATCTGGCGGAGACCGCTTCTCTTCTTGAAGATGATCTGCTTGTATGGAAGCGTTTCCTCCAGATGGATCTCGGATTTCTCAGCAAGAGGATGTTCCGGCGGAACGATGACGACCAGATCCTGCTTGGCAACCGGAATAAATTCGATCAGTGGTTCGTCGTCAAATTTGGAACAGAAGCCGATGTCGTATTTCTTCTCTTTCAGTCCGGTGAGGATATCGCCGGTAAGAACCTTATCGCAGAACAGATTGAAATGGATCTGTTTTCCCATATTGGCATTAAGAAAGCTGCGGATGATCTTTGGCATAAAGTCAACACCCAGAGTTCTGAGAAAAGCCACATCGATCTGTCCTTCTCCCTTTCCTGCAAGCTGGAGACCGTTTACAGAGGAATCCAGCCGGTTCAGGGTTTGTTCCACATCCTCCAGAAAAGACTTGCCATATTTGGTGAGAGAAACATTCCGTCCGTTTTTTTCAAATAATTTCACTCCAAGCTCTTCCTCCAGAGAAGAGATCGCGTGACTTAGGCTGGGCTGTGTGATGGCCAGAACATCCGCAGCTTTTGTATAATGTTCCAGATGAGCCAGTGTCACGAAATAGCGAAGATGATACAGATTCATTTTTCAATACTCCTTTCGTAAGTTTATCTGAATGTTTTACTTCGGACAGATCCCCGGTAAGTCTGACAGACATAAGAGATTTGCCGGGCCGTATGCAGTGACGGCGGCAATACGGCTGAATATGTTTTATATAGTATAACATGATATATTGATAAAATCTATGGATTCTCCTGGTACAATCAATTTGTTTTGTATTTAACAAAGTTATATAATGCTTATAGAAAAAAGATACAAAATAATTTAAAAAAAACAAATAAAATTATTTAAATTTTCAGGAGGAATTATCATGTCAAAAGAATTTCCAATCACAATCAGTTCCTGGACACTGGGAGATCAGTGCAAATTTGAGGACCGTGTAAAAGCTGCCAAAGAGGCTGGCTATGAGGGAATCGGCCTGAGAGCAGAAACCTACGTAGATGCCCTGAATGAGGGACTTTTCGACGAGGATATCCTGGCAATCCTGGATAAATATGACATGAAGGTAACAGAGGTTGAGTACATCGTGCAGTGGGCAGAGGATCATCGTTCCTATGAGCAGAAATACAAAGAACAGCTCTGCTTCCATATGTGTGAATTATTTAACGTAAAACAGATCAACTGCGGACTGATGGAGAACTATTCCGTAGAGTACACAGCACAGAAGCTTCGTGAGCTTTGCCACAGAGCAGGCAAATACATCATCGGTGTTGAGCCAATGCCATACAGCGGAATCCCGGATGTGAAAAAGGGCTGGGCTGTTGTAAAAGCTGCTGACTGCGAGAATGCGAAACTGATCCTTGATACATGGCACTGGGTAAGAGCAAACCAGCCGATCGAGCTTTCCGTACTTGAGGGAATCCCGGCAGACAAGATCGTATCCATCCAGATCAACGATGTATGGGAAAGACCATATGCAACAACGATCTTAAGAGATGAGTCCATGCATGACCGTCTTGCTCCTGGAACAGGAATCGGAACAACAGTACCGTTCGTAAAAATGATCAAAGAAAAAGGCATCAGACCAAATGCCATCGGCGTAGAGGTTATCAGCGATGCAAACCTTGAAAAAGGTATCGAGTATGCTGCAAAACATACATATGAGAACACAAAGAAGGTACTAGAAGAGGCTTGGCCGGAAGTACTGTAATTAATATAAGAAACTAATATTTCAGACGGGCCCCTGTTTCCGACGTCATACCGGTGACAGGGCGTTACCGTGAAAGAAACAAAAAGATTGTTTCAAAGGAAAGGAGAACGCATATGAAATTCAATGCGATGTTTCAGCCGATCGAGATCGGTCCTATGACAGTAAAGAATCGTTTTGTTGTTCCGCCAATGGGAAATAACTTTGCAAACACAGACGGAACAATGAGTGAGCAGTCCGCTGCATATTACAGAGAAAGAGCAAAAGGCGGATTTGGTCTGATCACCATCGAGGCTACTGTAGTTCACAAGGGCGCAAAGGGCGGCCCGCGTAAACCATGTCTTTATGACGACTCTACAATCGAGAGCTTCCGCAAGGTTATCGACGGATGTCATGCAGAAGGAGCAAAGGTGTCCATCCAGCTTCAGAACGCAGGTCCGGAAGGAAATGCAAAAAACGCAGGAGCACCGATCACAGCAGCAACCAGTATCCCGTCAGTGTGCGGCCGTGATATTCCGAAGCAGCTTACAACTGAGGAAGTTTATGAGCTGATCAAAGGCTACGGTGAGGCAGCAAGAAGAGCAATGGAAGCAGGAGCAGATGCTGTTGAGATCCATATGGCACACGGTTATCTGGTAAGTACCTTCCTTTCTCCGAGAACAAACAAGAGAGTGGATGAGTTTGGCGGATGCTTTGAGAACCGTATGCGTTTCTCCCGTCTGATCATCGAGGAAGTTAAAAAAGCAACACAGGGAAAGATTGCAGTTCTTGCAAGAATCAACTGTGCAGATGAGGTTCCGGGAGGACTTGATGTCCACGACAGTGCAGCGATCGCAGCATATCTGGAAAGCTGCGGACTGGACGGACTCCATGTATCCCGTGCCGTTCATATCAAGGATGAGTTTATGTGGGCACCGACTGTTATCCACGGTGGATTCTCTGCAGCAGAGGTTGAGGAGATCAAACGTGCGGTAAATATCCCGGTGATCACAGTTGGACGTTATACAGAGCCACAGTTTGCAGAACTGATGGTAAAAGAAGGAAGAGCAGACCTTGTAGCATTCGGACGTCAGAGCCTTGCAGATCCGGCTATGCCGAAGAAAGCACAGGAAGAGCGTCTTGAGGATATGACTCCTTGTATCGCCTGTCTTCAGGGCTGTGTTGCAAACATGTATGCAGGAAATCCGGTATGCTGTCTGACAAACCCATTCCTGGGTCATGAGGCAGAGCCGCTTGAGAAAGCGGAAGAGCCGAAGAAGGTTATGGTTATCGGTGGCGGTGTTGCAGGACTTTCCGCTGCATTTATCGCAAAAGAGAGAGGACATGAGGTAACACTTTATGAGGCAGGAGATGTTCTCGGTGGAAACATGAGACTTGCTGCATATCCGCCGGGAAAAGGTGACATCACAAACATGATCCGCAGCTACATCCATCGCTGCCAGAAGGATGGCGTTAAGATCGTGATGAACTGTGAGGTAACTCCGGAGCTTATCAAAGAAGAGAAGCCGGACAGCGTGATCATTGCCACCGGTTCCAAGACTCTGATCCTTCCGATCGAGGGAATCGACAATCCGGCTATCATCCACGGCTCTGACCTTCTGGATGGCAAGAGAGCAGCAGGCAAAAAGGTTCTCGTTGTCGGCGGTGGAATGGTTGGATGCGAGACAGCTGCATTTTTAGGCGAGCAGGAGCATGATGTAACTGTTATCGAGTTCCGTGATACCGTAGGTGCAGATGTGATCCACGAGCACAGAGTATATCTGATGAAGGATTTCGAGGACTACGGAATCAAGGAGATCACCGGAGCAAAGGTATGCAAATTCTATGAAGACGGGGTAGAATATGAGACCGCTGACGGAGTGCGTCACGAGTCAAGAGGATATGATTCTGTGATCCTTTCCATGGGATTCCGCAACTACAATCCTCTGGAAGAGAAGATCAAAGACCTTGTACCTGAGACACATGTGATCGGAGATGCTATCCGTGCAAGACGTGCACTGGATGCAACAAAAGAGGCTTATGAGGTAGCTTCCAGGATCTGATCTGCCAGTCGCTGATCGTATTGATACAAAAGAAAATAACTATCCGATAAACCGGACAGTATAAAGATTAAAAAGATGGCCCGACAGACATCGGAGAAAAATAATCCGGTGTCTGACAGGGGAAAATGCAGGAGGTAAAAAGAAATGGAACAGAGAATTAAAGGAACAACTGGTTTACTTGCACTGATCGGAAGCCCTGTAGGACATTCCGGATCCCCGGCTATGTACAACTTCAGCTTCCAGTACCATAACCTGGACTATGCTTACATGGCATTTGATATCAAAGAGGATCAGGTTCCGGCAGCTCTTGATGCAATGCGTCTGTTCAAAATGAGAGGCTGTAATGTAACCATGCCTTGCAAGAACAAAGTAGCTCAGTGTGTAGACGAGCTTTCACCGGCAGCAAAGATCATCGGCGCTGTAAATACTATCGTAAATGAGGATGGAAAACTTGTTGGACATATCACAGACGGTATCGGATTTGTCCGCAACCTGAAAGAGCATGGTGTTGATGTAAAGGGCAAAAAGATGGTAGTCCTCGGAGCAGGCGGAGCAGCTACAGCTCTGACTGTACAGTGTGCCCTTGACGGAGCAGCATCCATCGCGATCTTCAACCCTGACGATCCATTCCTTGACAGAGCAAAAGGAACTGCTGAGAAGCTTGCAAAAGAAGTACCGGACTGCAAAGTAAGCGTATATTGCCTTGACGATCAGGACAAACTGAGAGAAGAGATCGCAAACGCAGATATCCTCGCGAACGGAACACTTGCAGGAATGAAACCACATGATGACATCACACTGGTTGATAAATCCATGTTCCATAAGGATCTTGTTGTTGCTGACTGCGTATACAATCCGGCAGAGACAAAGATGGTAAAAGAAGCAAAAGAAGCAGGCGTGAAGCTTGCTGTAGGCGGAAAAGGAATGCTTCTGTGGCAGGGTGCAGCATCTTACAAGCTTTACACAGGTCTTGAGATGCCGACAGATGAGTACCAGAAATTTCAGGCTGAGAACGAAGGGAAATAAGAAAAATGAGCCAGACAGGTAAGAAAAATTTAGTGATTACTTCTATCGCGCTGTATTTTACATATTTCATCCATGGAATCGGAGCTTCCATCATGGGTCAGTACAAGCCGGAGCTTGCGGCTCACTGGGGAGCAAAGGCTTTAAGTGATGGAACTATGGATGTCAGCATGGTAGTATCTGTAATTGCCGCACTTGGACTTGGAAGACTGATCTCTCTTCCGTTTTCCGGTCCCCTGTCCGACAAATTCGGACGCAGATTAAGCGGAATCATCGGCGTGATCTGTTATGCAGCATACTTTATGGGAATCGCATTTGCTCCGTCTATGGGAGTTGCCTACGCCTTTGCCATTGTAGGCGGTATCGCAAACTCCTTCCTGGACACCTGCGTAAGCCCGACATGTATGGAGATTTATGTAAACAATCCTTCTGTAGCGAACCTGTTTACAAAATTCTCCATGTGTATCAGCCAGTTTCTGCTTCCTTTCCTCATCGGATTTGTAGCAGCGGCGAATATGTCCTACAGAACCATTTTTATTGTTGCAGGTGCTGCGATCTTTATCGATGGAATCCTGATTCTGTTCCTGCCATTCCCGGAGAGAAATACAGCAGGTACAGTAAAGAAAGAAAAAGCAAAATTAAAGATCACTCCTGCAGCTCTTGCAGCAATCCTCATCGGATTTACAAGCTCTTCTACATTCATGCTGTGGCTGAACTGTAACCAGGAGCTCGGAAAGCTTTATAACTTAAGTGATCCTTCCAAGATCCAGTCCTTTTATGCAGTAGGAACCTTTGCAGCGATCCTGTGTTCCTCTGTATTTATCAAAAAAGGACTGAAGGAGATCAATATCCTGATCATTTATCCGCTGATCTCTTTCATCATGCTGGGACTGTGTTACTTTATCCAGAATCCGACAATCTGTCTTATCGGTGGATTTGTGATCGGTTTTGCAGGCGCAGGCGGTGTGCTTCAACTGGCTGTTTCCACAACTGCGGAGTTCTTCCCGGAAAACAAGGGAACTGCAACATCCATGGTCATGATCGCATCCAGCGTTGCGAACTACACCATTCTGACACTGGCCGGCTACATTACAAAGACTGCCGGAACCAGTGCTCCGAGAATGATCCTGCTTCTCAATATGGCAGTGACATTCATAGGAATCCTTCTTGCACTGTTCGTTAAGATGAACCGTGGAAAAGAGGCTTGACTGAATCAAGGAAATCCCTTGGGGTGAATATCCGTTTGACTACAGTAAAAAAAGTGAATCATTGTATGGATACAGACAAAGATGACTGAATCTGTGCAAAACAAAGTTCCAATTCGGGAACAATTCCCGGATTGGACTTTACCGTTTCTGAAAATGTTTGTTAATTAACAAACTTACAAAATAAAAGATACTATATATGTATTATCAAAAAAACGACAAAGGAGAATCGTTATGGCACGTGCAGCAAGACAGCGAAGAGAAAACGAACTGCCCTACATTCCGTTTGGGCCATTTCAGATTCGTTTTCCGTTTATTCACTATAAAATTGAGTCCGTAGAGTTTATCCAGGGCCTGATCCTCGGGGTTACGGCACTGGCGGCGGTTCCTTATCTGGAACAATATCTGGGATTGCCTTATGAGCTGGCATGGAGCTGTGTGATCATAGAGACCATGCTGTATATGCTACACAGCTTACTTGGTGATCCGGTTGTACCGGGATGGATCACACCGACCCTTCCGCTGACGATCGTATTCCTGGAAGGATTCCCTATGGGAAAAGAACGTATCCAGGCAATGATCGCCCTGCAGATGCTGGTTGGTCTCGTGTTCATATTTATGGGTATCACCAAGCTTGCGGATAAATTTGTCCATGCAGTACCAAATTCTGTTAAGGGTGGTATCCTTCTTGCTGCGCCGGTGACGGTTATGGCAGGACAGCTGGGAGAGGGCGGCAACATGCATAAGTATCCGCTGGCAATCGTTGCCGGTGTAGGCCTTCTGATCCTGATCAGCTTTTCAGATAAATATCAGGAGAAGAGAAAGAACAACAAATTCCTGGATCTTGTTGCCAGGTATGGAAACCTTTTCCCGTATCTGATCGCCATGGTGGTAGGTCTTCTTGTAGGAGAGCTGGATGCGCCTGGTCTTGAGTTGGGAACCTTTATCAAGATCCCGCAGTTCAAAGAGATCATCTCACAGGTAAGTATCTTTGGTGTGGGAGTCCCGCCGGTCTCCATGTTTGTCAAAGCGCTTCCCCTGGCACTTGTATGCTATGTTATCGCCTTTGGTGATTTTGTTACCACAGAGACACTGGTTACAGAGGCACGTCAGTCCAGAAACGATGAGTATATTGATTTCAATTCCAGCCGTTCCAACCTGGTCAGCGGCATCAGGAACCTGATCCTTTCCGTCATTGCGCCGTTTCCGCCACTTTCCGGTCCGTTATGGGTTGGAATGACAGTATCTGTTTCCATCCGTTACAAGGAGGGAAAGAAAGCCATGAAGTCTCTGATCGGTGGTATGGCGTCTTTCCGTATCGCAACGTTTTTAAGTGTGCTGATCATTCCGGTTGTAAGCTTCTTCCGTCCGATCTTCGGAGTCGGTTCCTCCATTACTCTGATGTTCCAGGCATTTGTCTGTGCAAGGATCGGTATGGATTACTGCAGAACAGACCGTGACAAGATGATCGCAGGTGTTATGGCAGCGGTGCTTGCAACTCAGGGAACTGCATGGGCATCCGCATGGGCCCTGGCTGTAGGCTTCGGTCTGAATATCTTCCTTTCAAACTGGGACCCCAGAAAGAAAGAGGAGAATGCCATCGAGGATAAAAATTGATCAGAGGAAGAACAAAGATATAAAAAACAGAAAAAGAAGAAGTGTGCTGGATGGGTCAGCACACTTCTTCTTTTTGTCATGAGATTTGTTGTTTTTAATTATTATTTTAATAGATTTGCTATTATGGGATTAAAATTGCAAAAATTTGTTACATCAATTGGGTTTAAAAATTGGTTTATAATTCGCGTTCTGTTACAAAAATCTACCGTAGATCCTTTTTATGGGAGGTCACAGGATCACAGGCTTTTGTGGATAATGTCAAGAACCTGTGCAAGCTCGTTGACATTGATCTGTCCCGGTGCGGAAGCTTTGGTAGCTGCACCGAAGGTAAGGGCGGAACCGAAGGTTTCGCCAGCGAGACGGCTGACAACACCGGTACCTGCCATGGACATGGTAATGATCGGGCGGTCGGCGAACTGCTCGGACATTTCCAGCGTGGCACTTAAGAGTGTAAGCACGTCCTGTTTGTTTCTTGGCATAACAGCCATTTTCGGGATATCTGCGCCATAGTCCTGCATCATGCGAAGACGGCGCACGATCTCATCCTTCTCAGGAGTTGCGTCAAAATCATGGTTGGAAGCGATGACCTTTACGCCATAGCTGTGTGCTTCCTGGATCATGCTTTTTACGATCTCCTCACCTGTGAAGGCTTCTACATCAATGAGATCTATATAGCCGCTTTTTGCGACAGCCATGTTGAGTGCTTTGTAAGCTTCGTTGGAGATCGCTTTTTCTCCGCCTTCTTTTGCAGTACGGAAGGTGAAGAGGATCGGAGTGTCCTTTAAAACGGTCTGGAGATCTTTTGCCACATCCAGAACCTTGTCTGTGTCAAAAACGTCCTCAAACCAGTCAACACGCCATTCCACAACGTCTACGGGGATCCTTGCGAAGGTCCCTGCTTCAAGGAGGATATCATCCTTTGTCTGTCCCACGATCGGGACACAGATCTTCGGTCTTCCCTCTCCGAGTGTGATATTTCTTACCTGAACTGTTTTCATAATGGTCCTTTCTGATACGACAGGAACAGATAGCAGTTTAGTCGTCGTATCTGATGTTAAGAATCTCTTTCATATGTTCGATCGGCATCGGTTCGCCGGTCCACAGTTCAAATGCAGCGGAGCCCTGGAAAAGCATCATGCCAAGGCCGTTCATTGTCTTGCAGCCAACTTCCTTTGCCATAGAACGCATAGCAGTTTCAAGAGGGGAGTAAGGCACGTCAACAACGATAAGCTCCGGGCGGAAGTAAGACTTGTCTGGAACAACGGACTGACCTTCCAGTGGTTTCATTCCAACACCTGTCGCATTTACGAAAATATAACTGTCAGCCATTTCTTTTTTCAGCTGCTCAAGATCTGCCAGATCATAGAGAACAGCATGGCTTGAAGTTCTGGTGTTGATCTTTTCTACCGTAGATACTGCACGGTCCCAGAATTCATCTTTGCGGTTGAAGATCACGATCTCGCCTACACCGTCAAGTGCTGCCTGGATCTCGATAGCAGTTGCGGCACCACCTGCACCTACGATGGTCATTTTCTTTCCGATGGCGTTGATGTTATTGTCTTTCAGTGCTGCCATAAATCCGATACCGTCTGTGATATGGCCTGTAAGATGACCATGATCATTAACGATAGTGTTTACAGCGCCGCACATTTCTGCTGCCGGTGAAAGCTCGTCAAGGTACTGGCCTACCAGAGTTTTGTTCGGCATGGAAACGTTGGAACCTCTCATTTTCAGAGTACGGATGGCCTTTACAGCATCCTCGATCTCGTCTGCACCAACCTCAAATGCAAGATATGCATAATCATAGCCAAGCTTTGCAA
Organism: Blautia sp. MCC270; assembly: GCF_018785605.1. NCBI lineage: Bacteria > Bacillati > Bacillota > Clostridia > Lachnospirales > Lachnospiraceae > Blautia > Blautia sp. MCC270. The sequence continues at coordinate 16,114 of NZ_WQQD01000004.1, read as the reverse complement.
AAGCTTCATTCTGCATGGCAGGAGAGCTGGAGTGGCGGATCGGATATGCCATAAGACCAATCAGTTCGGTATGTCCTGTGATTCTTTCTGACATGGTAATAACTCCTCTCATTGGTAAAATCTGGATGAAGATTTGTCTTTTTAAACCTCCCGCCACATAGATCTGAAGAAGTTGCGGACATTCTCCGGACGGCTGCGGGGGAGGAAGACGTGGAAAAACTATGTTACGGATCACCGAGTGAACTGTAACAGATCTATATACACTTTCCGGTAGAAGGATTGAAATGTTCCCGGAAAGGGTATAGCGGAAAAATATTAAAGGTATCCTTTCTGCTCAAGAATGGTAAGGATATTGCGTCCTTCCTGGGTACCGTCAATGATTCGTCTTGCTCTCTGGCTGTCGCCGATGTTCATGATCTCAACATCCTCAGAAGAAAATTCCTCTGTGAGGTTCTGGTAAAGCTGTCCCTGAGCTCTCATTCCGAGACATACGAAGCCGTACTCAAATGGAAGCTCATAAGGCTCACCGTCGCCCCTGACAAGGAAGGAAGAATCCTTAACCTCAAGGAGAGCAGTTTTTGTAAGCTGATGTACATTGTGTTTTTTCATCATGGTCTTTGTGTCATTTTTGCTTACCGGGTCAAGATCACGTCCGATCTGATCCATCATCTCAACGATAGAGATGTCTGCGTTTCTGTCAGCAAAGAATTCCACAACATCAAGACCTACAGCACCGCCGCCTACAACAACAACCTTTTTGCCTTCCAGATCCTTCGGAAAATCATTAATGTGGCTGATCATACCAAGAATAGAATAAATATTATGGTTCTCGTTGTCAATACGATCCTTCAGTCCTGCGATCGGAGGCAGAAGCGGAGCGGAGCCGGTGGAGCTTACGATGATATTCGGATGGAACTTGCGGATGTTTTCCGGTGTTCCTTCTGTGTTTTTGAAGATGTAAAGATTATCAAGCTGTTCTGCACGATGCATGAGATAGTGCGGGAAATCAGCAAGACGGTTCTTTGCAGGGATCTTTGAGATCAGAGATGCAAGTCCGCCAAGCTCATTGCTTTTTTCCAGAAGGAAGGTATTGCATCCAACCTCTGCGGCTGTACAGGCAGCTTCCAGTCCGGCAGTGCCACCGCCGATAACGACCACGTTGCAGTTTTTATTTACATGTTTTTTCTTATATACATCGCCCTCAAGAACAGATGGGTTTACAGTACAGCGGATCGGACGGTTTACACCGATACGGTTTCCGGCACAGCCAACGTTACAGGAGATACATTTGCGGAGGTCACACTCATGACCTGTGGCAACCTTGTTTACCCATGCAGGGTCTGCGATCAGACCACGGCCCATACCGATCAGGTCTGCATCACCGTCAGCCAGGATACGCTCAGCAACCTTCGGGTCACGGACATTACCCATGGAGATACATGGCTTGTTGAATTTTTCTCTTACGGCCTTTGCCATGTAGGAACGCCATCCGTCCGGGAGATAATTTGCATCGATCTGGTACTGGATGGAACCGTTAAGTCCGCAGGAAACATCAAAGATATCAACCTCTTCCTGAAGATAATCCAGGTATTCCAGAGTATCCTCCAGTGTATTTCCGCCTTCCATCAGCTCATCCGCACTGAGACGGAGCATGATCGGGAAGAAAGGTCCTACCTGTTTCCTTACCTCATCGATGACCATACGGCAGAAACGGGTACGGTTCTCAACAGATCCGCCGAACTCATCGGTACGCTTGTTTGTGATCGGGGAGAGGAACTGACTGATCAGATAGGAGTGTCCTGCATGGATCTCTACCGCGTCAAATCCAGCTGTCTGTGCACGTTTTGCAGCCTCACCGTATTTTTTTACGATGTGAAGGATCTCGTCTTTGGAAAGAGGACGCGGGATCTCGCCGCCTTCTTTGGATGGAACGTCAGATGCGGAAACCGGCTGCATGTTGATCCTGGAAGAAACAGCGGAAGCTCCGGCATGGTTGATCTGGATCGCGATCTTTGTTCCGTATCTATGAATATTTTCACAGAATTTGAAAAGACGTGGCAGATAGTTGTCATGATCGATGCGCAGCTGTGTGGTTCCGTTGGAGCCCTGCGGGGAATCGATGCTTGCGTTCTCTACGATGATGAGACCTGTGCCACCCTTTGCACGCTGCTCATAATAATTGATATGAAGAAAACTCATTTCGCCGTTCTGTTCACCGTAGTTGGTGCCCATCGGCATCATAACAATACGGTTCTTGATAGTCATATTTTTAACGGTTAATGGGGAAAAAATATGCGGATAATCATTCTTCATCTGAAAAAAACCTCCCTGGTTATTTTAAATAGAATCGTTTGTTTGTGTTAATTATATAACAGAATAATCTATAAAACTAATTCATAATACGAGCGATATAATAAAAATAATCTATAGATTTTTGCATATCATCTTTCAGGCTGCAGGTACTTGCATGTTTATAATGTGAAAAAAAACAGATGTAGAAGGGTAACTGGTTACTGAGAACGGAGTGAACGGTAGCGCTAACTGGAAAATGGTATCGGATCCAGGGGTTTACATATATGATTTTAACGTGTTATCATAACAAATAAAAAAGATACAGAAAACGGAGAAACGGGCAGGCTGAAACGGATCAAATGTAAGACTGTATTTCCGCGTTCTGTAAAAAGACAGGAGATAGATAAAATGGAATTCTGGGATATTTACGATGCAGATAAGAAACCGACAGGACGAACTATGAAGCGCAATGACTGGTGTTTAAAGGATGGAGAGTATCATCTGACAGTTTTGGGTGTGGTAGCAAGACCGGACAAGACCTTTCTTATTACCAAACGTGTGATGACAAAGGCCTGGGCTCCGGGCTGGTGGGAGGTTTCCGGCGGTGCAGCCCAGGCAGGAGAGGCTTCCCGTGATGCAGTACTCCGTGAGGTGAAAGAGGAGACCGGACTGGACGCCAGTGAGGCAGAGGGCGGATACCTTTTTACATATAAAAGAGAGAATCCGGGGGAAGGAGATAATTACTTTGTGGATGTGTACCGTTTTGTCATGGATGTGGAGGATAAGGATCTGAAGCTTCAGACAGAAGAGACAGACGGATATATGTTTGCAACCCTGGAGCAGATCCGGGCGTTTGCCGCAGAGGGAAAATTCCTACATTATGACAGTATTAAGAAGGTGTTTGAGTTTTAAGCAGATTTTTGAATGATTTTTATCCTGATGTGGAAATAGATGTTGTTTTCTGTGGATTTATATTTCAATTAACGTTGTTTTTTGCCTTATTTTCGAAGAATTGTATTGACATTAAGAGGCTCAGATAGTAAAATTTAACGTAGGGAAATTATAAGCCGGATGAACAGAGTCCGGCTTATCGAATATTACGTACGTCGAGAACATCTGACGCATCAAATTATGTTTTGCACAGCTGAACTTGATGCAGTAATTTCTGAGAGTGCTATAGATCAATCGGGAAGAATATAGCAGTAATTAAAAAAATGCTGTAATACGAAATTTTTGAAAGCGAGGAATCATCAATGGCGGATGAACATAGAGATCAGATCAGAATCGTACAGGAAACCGTAGCCGGTAAGGAGATCACATTTGCCCATATCATGGGTGGTCCGGCACCTATCATATATCAGAAGCTTGGACTGAATCCGCAGGTGGACTATGGATCATCTGCAATTGGTATCATGAATATGACACCTTCCGAGTCTGCTGTGATCGCATCCGATATTGCTGTGAAGAGCGGTAATGTGTATCTTGGATTTGCAGACCGTTTTACAGGAACACTGATCATAACAGGAGAGATTTCCGATGTGCAGACTGCAATGGAGGAGATCGTGGATTATTTCCGTGATACTCTGGGATATGTAGTATGCAATATCACCAAGCGATAAGGAAGTGTACCATGGAAGAACGGATAACAAAGGAAGAACTGCTGGAGAGGCTGTTTCATGATGATTATGAGAACCTTAAGGGAAGAAGACTTCGGCTGACCCGGGTGAGAGTACCTGGAAAGGAGCTTTCCTTTGCACATGTTTTTACACCAAGTGATAAATCTGTTTATGAGAATCTTGCGTTACATATCGGTGTTCATGAAGGTGAAGATCACAGAGGAGATGCCATCGGCATGGTCCGTGTCACACCCTGGGAGGCAATCGTGGTTGCGGCAGATGTTGCAGTGAAGGCAGCTCATGTGGAAGTAGGATTTATGGATCGTTTCTGTGGGACGCTGATCCTGACAGGCGGTTTTACGGAAGTGATGACAGCTGTGGAGGAAGTGGTACGATTTTTCCATGAGACATTGAAATTCGATGTCTGTAAGATCCACAGAAGCTGAGGCAGGACGGGATAAAAAATGAAAAAAATTTTTCTGATGGGTCGAAGTGAAGCCGGCAAAACATCCCTGACACAGGCGCTTAAAGGGGAAGAGCTTCATTATCATAAGACTCAGTATACCAATACAAATGAAGATACTATTGATTCACCGGGAGAATATGCGGAATCCAAGCATTTCAGCGTAGGACTGGCCTGCTTTTCCTTTGAGGCGGATGTGATCGCCATTGTACAGGCAGCCAATGAGCCATTTAACCTGTTTAGTGACGGCAGCAGGAATTTTCTCCTACGGCCGCTGATCGGGATCATCACCAAGGTGGATTCTCCCCATGCCAATATTCCTATGGTCAGACAGTGGATGGAGAACATGGGCTGTGAGAGGATCTTTATGGTAAATAACAAGACCAGGGAAGGCATCAGCGAGCTGATGGATTATCTGCAGGATGATCTCCCGAAGCTTACGCTTGAACAGGCGAAATTCAAGCAGAGCCTTGGTCTTAACGAATGGGATTCCATGCCGGAAGGGGTGGAGTATCCGGAATCCATACGGTAAAATAGTAATATTCACGAAAAATGAATAAAAATACAAAATTCAAACAGAAAAAGTAGAAATTCCTCCGGAACTGTGATATACTGTCATCGTTTGGAAGATTCGTGGGCTGAAATGTAAGATCCCCAGAGCATGAAGGATAAAGAGGATAGAAACGGGGCTCGCAGATATATGGCAGAAGAGCTGTATGTCGGGAACACCGGGTATCCGTATCGGCCTTCATGTTCCGGGGATTTTTTATATTCTATACACAGATTTTCCGAATGGATGCAAAAGACAAAAAATAAGAAGGACAGGAGAGGAAAAGATGTTTGAATTATTTGAAAATCTGACCAACTGGCTCTGGGGACTGCCGTTGCTGATCACGATCCTCGCTACAGGCGTATATCTGACAGTACGTTCCGGTTTCTTCCAGTTCCGCCATTTTGGTTACATTGTGAAAAACATGTTCAGTAAAGAACGTCGCCAGGAAGGCGGAGATGACGGAAAGAGCCTGACACCGTTCCAGGCTATTTCCATTGCGATCGGAGGTACTGTTGGTGTATCCAATATGTCCGGTGTTGCAACGGCTATTGCAACAGGAGGACCTGGGGCATTATTCTGGCTCTGGATCGCAGCGCTTCTTGCCATGGTCATCAAGATGGCAGAGGTAACACTTGCTGTATACTACAGAGAGAAACAGCCAAACGGTGAGTACCAGGGAGGCCCGACCTACTACATGCAGAAGGGTCTTGGCGGAGAGAAAAAGCTTCCTTTCTGGAAACTTTTTGCAGTACTGTTCGGCGGCTGTATTTTCATGACATGGTTCATTACTTTGCAGAATTATACAGTATCAGAGGCTGTCGGAAGTACCTTCCACCTGCCGTACATCGTACCGTCACTTTTGTATGTGGCAGCGATCTATCTGATCATCATCGGCGGTGTAAAGAAAGTCGGCGTGATCTCTTCCTATATGACACCGATCATGTGCATGCTTTATATTGTAGGCTCTCTCGCAATACTGGTAGTGAATTTTGACAAGCTGCCGGAAACCTTTGGACTGATCTTCAAGGGTGCATTTACAACACAGGCGGCAGTCGGCGGATTTATGGGAGCCGGTGTTGCAACAGCAATGCGTCTTGGCTTTGCCCGTTCCGTATACAGCAACGAGGCAGGCTGGGGAACATCTCCTATGATCCATGCTTCCGCAAAGACAGACCATCCTGTAAAACAGGGACTGATGGGAGCATTTGAGGTATTTGCAGACACCATCGTAGTCTGCTCCATGACAGGTCTTGTTGTTATCATCACCGGCTACTGGAATTCAGGACTTCAGGGATCAGAGCTGACACTGACAGCATTTGAGTCTGGAATGGGCTCCATTGCGAGAGCACTGATCGCGATCAGTATTTTTCTTTTTGGATTAACAACATCAACCGGATGGTTCACCTACTACAGCGTGATCCTGAAGCACTGGCTGAAAAATAATCAGAAGGTTCTGAAGATCGCAGAGAAGGTTTTTATCCTTGGAACACCATTATGGGGTCTTCTGGTCACAGTGCTTACTCTTTACGGAAACGGAACACCGGCGCAGCTGTGGGTAATTGCAGACTTTACAACCGTATTCCCTACATTTGTAAATGTTGCCACATTATTTATCTTAAGTGGTACTTTCTTTAAACTGCTGAAGGATTACAAGGCGCGTTACATGGGAATCGGAAAGGTAGACAAGGATATGGCACTTTTCTACGAGGATAAAAAAGAAAAAGAGGAAAAATAAACAGTGGATACAATTTTTTTTAACGGATGTATAAGAACACTGGATGACAGTGAAAAAGTGGCAGAGGCTGTGGGAATCGAAAATGGCCGGATCGTTTTTGTGGGAACTGATAAAGAAGCGGAAGCTTTTTCCTGCAAAAAGCGGATCGACCTTAAGGGAAGGCTGATGCTGCCCGGTTTTGTGGATACACATATGCATATGCTGCATTATGCATTTGTGGAAAGATCTGTAAAACTGTTTGACTGCACAAGTGTTGAGGAAATGCTTGCCGCAGCAAAAAAAAGACTGGAGGAGAGCAAAGGTCAGAAGCTGACCTGGCTCTACTGCAGAGGCTGGAATGAGGAACATTTTGATAAGCCACGCTATCCGCACAAGGATGAGCTGGATGCGCTCTCAACGGAAATCCCCATCATTATGGTGCGTGTCTGCGGGCATGTGGCTGTGTGCAACAGCTGCGGTCTGGAGCTTCTGAAAAAAATCCCGGAGTTTCCGGAGATTGAGAAGGAGGTTGACCTGGATACCGGACTTCTGAAGGAGAATGCAGTACAGTTTTATTCTTCCGTATTGGAAGCACCATCCCAGGAAGAAGTGGAAGACTACATCAAATACAGTGCGAAGAAGCTGAATGAATGTGGATTTACAGGTGTACAGTCCGATGATCTTGCCTCACTTCCGGGGAAAAACTGGCGTCGGATCATGGCCTCCTACAAGGCACTGGATGCCAGAGGAGAGCTGAGTATCCGCCATTATGAGCAGTGCCTTTTTGAGCGGGCGGAGGATGCGAAGGCTTTTATTGAGGAAGGATATCGTACCGGACAGAGGGGGGATCACTTTACTGTCGGACCAATGAAGCTGATCCAGGATGGTTCCCTTGGTGCAAGAACAGCGGCCATGAATGAGCCTTACGAGGATTCGCCGGGAAATACCGGGATCATTACATTCAGTCAGGAGGAGCTTGACGATCTGTTTGCTTTTTTTGACCGGCATCAGATGCAGGCAGCGGTACACTGTATCGGCGATCGTGCCATGGATATGGTCATTGAGGCAGCTGCGAAATCTCCTTACCGGAAGGATAATAAAAAGGGCAGACATGGTATCGTACATTGCCAGATCACCAATCCGCGTATTTTGCAGGGGATGAAAGACCAGGATCTTCTGGCATATATCCAGCCGGTATTTATCGATCTGGATATGAACACAGTGGAACCTGCCATCGGCGCACACCGTATGGATAAGGTGTATGCATGGAAGAGCATGCTGGATATGGGAATTCATACGTCCGGCGGTTCGGATGCTCCTGTGGTAAGCTTTGATGCCATGGAGAATATTTATTTTGCAGTCACCCGCAAAAATATCAGTGGTCAGCCACAGGAAGGCTGGATTCCATCTGAAAAAATGTCTGTAGATGAGGCGGTGAAGCTTTTTACAAAAAACGCAGCTTACGCTTCCTATACAGAAGACGAGAACGGAACCATCGAAGTGGAAAAAAATGCAGACTTCGTAGTTCTGGAGAAAGATATTTATAAGATTGATCCGGATGAGATCAAGACCACGAAAGTGGATATGACAGTTCTTGGCGGTGAGATCGTTTATGAGAGAAAAGTAGAAGAATGACGGCAGTATAAAAAGAAAAAAGTGAGAGGCAGAGTCTGAGTGGAGCAGGCTCTGCCTTTTTTGTGTGGTGCAGTAAAAAGTACAGAACAAATATTCGGTTGTCCTATACTTTTTTTACGCTGAATGATATACTGTAAAAGCAACAATAATAAAGATAAAAGCACTCTCTTTACATATAGTAACAGGCAGTATTTACATATCCACAAATTTCAGAACAACAAGGAGAACCGTATGGATCATTTCAAATTGTAGTGGGAATATCTATGGTTACTTTTGGATCCATCGTATGTAATAAATTGCGACAACCACAAAACTATATTGAAGCAGTAGACTCAGATAGTATAGAAATGAAAACTGCTGAATTGTTATCAGGAATTGATGGAACAATGATGTTTCGATACAATTCAAGGGATACATTTAAAACGTTATCTATTTACTTGTCAGAATATCAGCTTGGACAACGAGTTTCACATAAAAAAGTTTTGGAACTTTCCTATGAAAATGTGAAATCTTCCACAAATGGATTGATTGTCATTACACCGGATTTTGATAATTTTACTGCAAAGCTCATCGCAGCAGATAAATATTCAAAATATATGACAGAAATACCAATTTTGGAGGGAGTTAAAAACAGGGAATATTATGGAAAATCAGCAACGACTATTGAAAACAAATGCAAGATAGAGTATGGAACAGAGCAAGGATTAGCAGCACTGATTTATGGAGAAAAAGGGTTAAGCTCGTTGCCAATACAGGATATTGCAGGGGAGCATATAGATACAGATAATGAGTACATGTATTACTATTCGGTTGAATTTATAAAATAGCACTAATAAAAAGAAGAGGATGTCACGTAATCTGCTTTGATTCGTTGGCATCCTTTTTTGACATTTAGTTTTTATGACATTATAGATTTCATAACCTATTTCTTATTTTTCGGTATTCTCTCGGCGAATATCCTTTCAACTTGTGAAAAAGTCGGCTGAAATAAAGCTGGTTATCATATCCGACAATCTTAGAAATCTCATGGATGGAATAAGTTGTTGTTTCAAGTAACATCTGAGCATTGTTGATGCGGATTCCCACAATGAATTGCATTGGTGTAGAACCGGTATATTTTTTGAAATTTCGGATAAACCAGCTGACACTCATGCCTCGTGAGGCAGCATAATCATCAATATTGATATTTTGATTGTAGTTTTCACTGAAAAAGGTAACAGCATTATCCATCTCATGATCAAGGTATTCATTTTTTAATATGTGCTCTCTTGTCAGTTCCCGGTGGAAACTGATCAGAAGATGACGTAGCAAAAGGACAAGCATTTCCTCATAATTGTCTTGACAGCGTTGCAGCTCGATAATGATACGTTTGAAAATTTGTTCATATTCATTAGATGTACCCACTTGAAAGACACGTTCTTTATCCGGAAACCCATATTGACGTAAGATATTTTTCACATTGCTTCCTGTGAAGTGAATCCAGTATACTTCTGTCTTATCTTCTCCGTAATATTCATATTTTTGGAGTTCTTTCGGTCTGTACAGTACAATGTTGCCGGCTGGAACAATCGTTTCATTATTTACATTATCAAAATGAAAATGCCCACAACCAGCAGTGATATATATAATCTGATAATCCAGACGACCCTTTGGACGGTAGGTCGGAAGTTTGGGATGTCTGGAAAGACGGTAAGTACCACAGCTACCGACAATCAGCGGACGACTTTTGTCTTTGAAATCCATATGTGAGTGGTTCAAATAACCGGTGTTCAAATACATAGGACAGCACCTCTTTTCGTACTTTTTATCATTGTATCATTTAGTGCATATTTTGTCTAATCCAATTCATAGACATATTTTGCGAATTAGGATAAGCTATATATAACATAACTAAGGAACGTAAACAAAAAGTAAAGTATAAGGTTTGCTTTAGGAAAACAAAGAACAAAAAAGTATATGTATTGGAGGAGAGTTATTTATGATCGTACCACGTTATTATGAAAATCTAAGCGTACTGCACGAAAACACAATGCCAGCTAGAGCCTATTATATTCCGGCATCCAGAAGAATGGATAACTTGGTGGAACACAGAGAAGAGTCAGATCGTATGCAGTTATTGAATGGAACTTGGAAATTCCAGTATTTTAACAGCATCTATGACATTCAGGATTCTTTCTTTGAGAAGAATTATGATACAGAAAATTTTGATGAGATTCAGGTTCCAAGTGTATGGCAGATGGCAGGATATGATACACACCAGTATACAAACATCCGGTATCCGTTTCCGTTTGATCCACCATATGTGCCACAGGACATTCCGTGTGGAGCCTATGTACATACTTTTGAGTACAGTAGAGATGAGAATGCGCCAAAATCTTTTTTGAACTTTGAAGGAGTAGACAGTTGCTTTTACGTATGGATCAATGGCTCTTACATAGGATACAGCCAGGTTTCGCATATGACCAGTGAGTTTGATGTTACCGATGTACTTCAGGATGGAACGAATACGGTGGCAGTGTTGGTAATGAAGTGGTGTGATGGTTCCTATTTGGAAGATCAGGACAAATTCCGTATGAGTGGTATTTTCCGGGATGTGTACATTTTGAAACGCCCAAAAGAGGCAATCAGTGATTATCATATTAAAACAAGAATTGAGGATATGCTTGCGAAAGTAGAAATTGAAATGAAATTCTACTCTCCGTTAAATGTAAAAATTTCGATTGAAGATAGAAACGGAGCAGTTGTAGCACTAGGAAGTATTGCTGAAGAAGGAACAGCTGTATTAGAAATCGCAAGTCCGGAACTTTGGAATACAGAAAATCCATATCTATATAAACTGATTCTTGAAACAGAGAATGAAGTAATTGTAGATCACATTGCATTAAGAAAGATAGAGATTAAAGACCAGGTTATTTATTTAAATGGACAGAAGATTAAATTCCGTGGTGTCAATCGACATGATTCTGATCCGGTTACTGGATTTACAATCAATCCGGAACAGATTACAACCGATCTTACGTTAATGAAGCAGCATAATTTTAATGCGATCCGTTCCAGCCACTATCCGAACGCACCATTTTTCTATGAAATGTGTGATAAGTATGGATTCATGGTAATAGATGAAGCAGATATTGAAGCTCATGGTCCATTTATGATCTACAGAAAAGAAGACACTGATTACAATCGGTTTAAACGATGGAATGAGAAGATTGCAGATGATCCGGTATGGGAAAAGGCAATCGTTGATCGCGTAAAACTCATGGTGGAACGTGACAAAAACCGTTTCTGTATTGTTATGTGGTCAATGGGAAATGAGAGTGCTTATGGCTGTAACTTTGAAAAAGCACTGGAATGGACAAAGAATTTTGATCCAGACCGTATCACACAATATGAGAGTGCAAGATACCGTAATTATGATGAAACATATGATTACAGCAATCTGGATGTGTACAGCCGGATGTACCCAGCGCTTTCCGAAATTCAGGAATATCTGGATAAAGATGGAAGCAAACCCTTCCTTTTGGTAGAGTACTGTCACAGCATGGGAAACGGACCTGGAGATTTTGAAGATTACTTCCAGATGATTCAGGATAATGATAAAATGTGCGGCGGCTTTGTCTGGGAATGGTGTGACCATGCGATTGCTCATGGAACTGCTGAGAATGGAAAGACTATATATGCTTATGGGGGCGACCATGGCGAAGAAATTCATGATGGCAACTTCTGTATGGATGGATTAGTATATCCGGACAGAACGGTACATACAGGACTTTTGGAATACAAGAATGTTTATCGCCCGGCAAGAGTTATTTCCTATAACAAAGAAAGCGGAGAACTGGTGCTTCATAACTACATGGATTTTGATGACTTGAAAGATTATGTGAAGATTAGTTATGAGCTGACACAGGATGGTCTTGTGATCAGCAAAGGCATACTTCCGGAGTTTTCTGTGGCACCACACGGGGAAGGAAAAACAAACCTGAAGATCAATGTTCCAGAGAATGGGAAATGTTATTTAAAACTTATTTACCATCTGAAAAAAGAATTGCCACTGTTGGATGAAGACCATATTCTTGGATTTGATGAAATTGAGGTAAGTAAAGAGGATACAAAATGTAAACTTGCAGAGAAATGGATACCAAAAACAGTAGTGGACTTTGAATTACAGGTAAATGAAAATGATACACAGATTCATATCAAGGGGCGTGAATTTGCTTATACCATAGACAAACGTACTGCACTCTTTACAGAGATGAAATTTGCAGGTCGGGAATATCTGAACCACCCGATGGAATTAAATATCTGGAGGGCACCAACAGATAATGATATGTACATCAAGTCTGAATGGAAGAAAGCCCACTATGATAAGGCTTACACAAGAGCCTATACGACAGAGGTTGTGCAGGGAAAACATGGTGTGAAGATTACAAGCCATGCTTCCGTTGTGGCAGAGACAGTACAGAAGATTCTTGATGTGACGATTACATGGAAAATAGAAGCTGCTGGAAAGATTGATGCAGATATTGCAGTAACAAAAGACGATGAATTCCCGGATCTTCCGAGATTTGGTGTGAGGATGTTCCTGGATAAAAAACTTTCAGCTGCACGATACTTTGGAATGGGACCACAGGAAAGCTATTGTGACAAACATCAGGCTGCGAGCCACGGTTTGTATCAGGCAAATGTAGATGATTTGCATGAGGATTATATTCGCCCACAGGAAAATGGAAGCCATTATGATTGTGAATATGTAGAGCTTAACAACAGCCGATATGGAATTGTGGCATCCGCAGAAAAGGCATTTTCATTCAATGCTTCTTATTATACGCAGGAAGAACTTGAGAAGAAAACGCATAATTATGAACTGACAGAATCAGATAGTGTAGTATTTTGCGTTGACTACGCATTAAATGGCATTGGTTCTAATAGTTGTGGTCCAGTTGTATTGGATCAGTACCGATTTGATGATGTATTATTCCGGTTTCAGTTTACACTGATACCGTATGTAAAGGGATAATAAAGTTTCATGTAACCCGTAAACAAGGAAAGAGAGTCTGATTGTTATGTAAAGTCCGGATATACAGAGCAATCAGACAAAAACAGAGAAAAAACTAGAATTAGACATCATACTCTGTTAGACATCTTGAAATTCTAAGTGCGATGAAGATGAGGAGCAAAGAAATTCGATGGAAGAAAAAAAGTATTTGAAATGGTATAACAAAATTGGATATGGATCAGGCGATATTGCAGGTAATGTAGTCTATGCGTTCCTGACATCTTTTATGATGGTCTATCTGACGGACTCAGTAGGACTTGCTGCGGTGTCGTAGGTACCCTGATTGCCGTATCAAAACTATTTGATGGTTTTACGGATATATTTTTTGGATCAATGATTGACAAAACACACAGTAAAATGGGAAAAGCGAAACCCTGGATGCTATACGGATACATTGGTTGTGCCATTACGCTGGTCTGCTGCTTTGCAGTACCAGTCAGCTTTGGAACAACGGCTAAATACGCATGGTTCTTTATCTCTTATACACTGTTAAATGGTGTGTTTTATACAGCAAACAATATTGCTTACTCAGCACTTACGTCACTGATTACAAAGAACAGCAAAGAGCGTGTGCAGATGGGATCTTACCGTTTTATTTTTGCGTTTTCAACAAGTCTTCTGATTCAGGCGATTACAGTTGGATTTGTAGATAAATGTGGTGGAGATGCTGCGGCATGGAGAACGGTTGCTATTATCTATGCAATCATTGGTCTTGTCATAAATACGATTTCAGCACTTTCTGTTAAGGAACTTCCTGAGGAAGAACTTAACGAAGGAGAAGTAAAGGATGATAATGAAAAGTACGGAATGGTACAGGCATTCAAGCTTCTTGTTAAAAACAAATATTACATGATGATTTGTGGAACATATATTTTACAGCAGTTATATAGTGCCATGATTGGAGCTGGCATTTATTACATGACATGGGTACTGAAAAATAAGAATTTGTTTGGACAATTTGCATGGGCAGTAAATATTCCACTGATCATTGCTCTGATTTTCACACCGACATTAGTTGGTAAGTGGAAAGGTATGTATAAACTGAACTTAAGAGGTTATGTCTTAGCAGTCATCGGTAGAGCACTTGTTGTTGTTGCAGGATATATGGGCAGTGTTCCGCTGATGATGGCATTTACAGCTCTTGCAGCCTTAGGTCAGGGACCATGGCAGGGAGATATGAATGCAGTTATCGCATCCTGCTCTGAATACACTTATCTTACACAGGGAAAGAGAATTGACGGAACGATGTACTCTTGTACTTCTCTTGGCGTAAAAATCGGTGGAGGTATTGGAACCGCTGTTGTTGGATGGCTGCTTGAGTTCAGTGGATATATCGGAACAAATGCAACTCAGCCGCAGTCTGCACTTGATATGATGCAGTTTATGTATCTTTGGCTTCCGTTAATCTTTGATGTATTGATTATGTTTGTACTTTCAAGAATGAATGTAGAAGATGCAAATAAAAAACTGAAAGCAGAAAAAGGAATTGCTGCAGATGAAGTAACAGATGCATTAGACATAAATTAGAATTGACAGGAGAAAGCGTTGTCTGGTCGTTGCTCGATGAGACAGTGCTTTTTTCTATATATAAAGTGATAGAACTGTATTTTGAAAATAAAAAAGGACCACTTCATTTTTGTGAAATGGCCTTAAGAAAATATTCAGTTTTCACAAAATAGTCCTTTTAGTATTTATACATGGTAAGGATGCTCAAAATATTCAGTGTAGAATACTAAAAGGTCATTCAGATATTTTTTTAGGTTGCTCATTTGCAATTCCTCCTTTCCTTATTTACAAGTTGATTATAAGATAGGTGTAAAAGGATTGCTTGCCAAATCGAAAGAAGATATAGACAAATGTTGCAAAGGGGAGTATTTCATGCAGTTAAAATATGTTGACACAAAAGAGGAGATCATAGCAATAAATAGGAAGTCAAAACATATTGAACCACATCTTCATAATGCACTGGAGATCGTTTGTGTAACAAGTGGATCATTAGAACTTGGTGTCGGACAGGAACTATACCATATGGAAAAAGGAGATATAGGCTTTGTATTTCCAGATGTTATTCATCACTATCAGGTACTGACACCCGGTGTAAATAAAGCGACTTATCTGATTGCATCGCCATTTACGATAGCCAAATTTGCAGATATCATGCAATCCATGGCTCCTGAATATCCAATCATCAAAGCGGAAAAGGTTGAACCGGAGGTATATAGGGTTATAAATGCAATTTTAGAGACAGAACAGTCGGATATTACTGTTGCACAGGCATATCTTCAAATTGTGTTGGCACGCTGCATAGGAAAATTAAATTTGGTAGAAAAGAGCAGTGTGGGGAGCAACGATCTTATTTACCAGACAGTTTCCTATATATCAGCAAATTTCAAGAAGAAGTTTTCGTTGGAAGAGATGGCAAAAGACCTGGGCGTGAGCAAATATGTTTTATCCAGACTCTTTTCCAAAACATTCCATAGAAACTTTAATCAATATCTTAACGATGCAAGGCTAAACTATGCATGCCATCGTTTGGAAAATACGAGTGATTCTATTACAAACATTTGTCTGGATAGTGGATTTGAAAGTCAGAGAACGTTTAACCGAGTATTTAAAGAAAGATATAAAATATCACCAAGTGATTATCGAAGTACTTGTGTGAAAGAGATGTTGTCATAAAAGGTTCTGTTGATCGAAATATTTACTTTGATTTTACAGTGCTATGTATTTGATTTCATGTGTGGATGATATAATATAAAAATATTTGTAGAAAACAGAGTTTTAT